>CAZNRF010000074.1:0-11957 GCA_964575075.1 uncultured Spirochaeta sp.
CACCCAGCGCCCCGGCGTCACCGCCCCCATCGTCGGTGCCCGCACCCCGGAGCAGCTCACCACCAATCTGGGCTCCGTGGGCTGGTCCCTCTCGGCGGCGGACATGGAGCTCCTCACCCGCGCCAGCGAGCCCGGTCCCGCCTACCCCTACGACTTCGTCACGGAGCTGCAGGAGAATCGGTAGGTCATTCGGACCACATAGGTCGAACCGAAGGTTCCGCTCCGCCCGTTCCCGAGAGCGGGCGGGGCCACCCGCCTGGCAAGAGACATACATCCCGCGATCGGTGTATTGTTGTCTGGAGAGAGGAGTCCCCATGAAACTTGGACGGAACGAGCCCTGCCACTGCGGCAGCGGCAAGAAATACAAGCACTGCCACTACGAAGAGGACCGTCGCGCGGAAGCGCAGGCCCTGGCCGAGGCGGCGGAGGCGCGGAAGGCCGCGGCTCAGATGCAAGCGGAAGAATCCACGGAAGAGGAGGAGTCCTCCCAGGATGGGGCAGCTGGAAACCCGCAGAAGCGTGACCGCGGCGGGTCGCGGTTCATGCGTGATTCCACCAAAGGCGGCAGTTCCAGCAGCAGCGGCAAACCCACCGGCGGCGCCTCCACCAGCCGCATGACGAGAGGATCCCAGCGCGGCGGCTGAGTTAGGGCTGTATACAGGAGCGTGTTGCGGCGGCTGAGTTAGGGCTGTATACACGAACGTGTTGCGGCGGCTGCCGGGAGGGCTGGGCCATCCCCAGAGGTATCTATTCGCCGATTGTATCCCACACCGCGGGATCTACCGTGATCCGGGAGCCCTTCCACGTCATGAGATCTTCCGCTTCCATCTGCGACAACGCGCGGGAGAGCGTCTCCGGGCGGACGGATAGGGCGGCGGCGGTGTCCTTTTTCGAGAGCTCGCTGGTTATGCGCGGGCGGCGACCGTACCGTACTTCCAGGAACCGGATTAACCGCTCCCGCACGTCCATCGTGGTCAGGACGTACAGCTGCTGCGAAAGAAAGCGCATCTTTCCCACCAGATTCTTGAGAAAATCGTCCCGAAAGCCCTCATCGCCCATCAGGCGGCGAATACGGTCACGGTGGATCACCGCCACCAGCGAGTTCTCCACGGCCACGGCACTTACCGGGTAGGTATCCCGCTCAAACAGGACGATTTCTGCAAAGAGGTCTCCCGGCTCTACCATGTGAATCGTCACTTCCCGGCCGTCGGGGCTGCTGCGAAAGAGCCGTATCGATCCCGACAACAGCCGGTACACGGTGGTTCCCTCCTCCCCCTCCAGAAAGAGCATCGTTCCCTCGGCGACGGTACGGCGGCCCTCCACCTCCTGGAGCAGCTCCAACGAGCGCGGAGTGAGATCTCCGAAGAAATCAGGCATACTTGACCTCGATCAATTTATGCATCTCTTCCGCAGTGTACCGTACTCTCATGAGAATAGACGAGAGCACTACCCTCTTCGACCTCACCGAGGCGTATCCGAGGGCGATTTCTATACTGGTGGCGGCGGGATTCCGCCGTATGGACGATCCCGCACTGCGGAAACAGTTTGGCTCATCGATCACGATTGAGGCGGCGGCGCTGGCGCGGGGATATGATCCGACGGAGTTTCTCAACGAGATCCGCGCTACATTGAGCTCCGTCGAGGAGACGCGCGGGAGCAGGACTGCGGAACGAGCACCGGCGGCCACCGGCACCCCGGTGCGGATCATGGGGCTCGTACCGTGTCCCATCCGGGTCCCCATGACGCAGGTGATGGAGTCCGCCTCGCAATCGTTCACCGCAGACACGGGAATCGATGTGGAGTTTGACCTGCAGGCGGCGTATACCGGCACGGAGTGGATGGAAGAGAATCTCGGCGCCCACCCCACGGCCCAGGACCTCCCGGAGGTGTTTCTCTCCGCCGGCTTTCGGCTGTTCTTCACCGATGAGCGCTTTCGCCGCCTCCGTGGAGAAGGCGCCTTCCGCGACCGCACCGGTTGGAACCAGATGAACAGCTTCGCCCGCGCCAATGACCTCCAAGACCCGGAACACCGATTTTCCGTTGTGGGGGTGGTACCGGCGGTGTTCATGGTAAACCGGACGCTTCTCGGAGACCGGAAGGTGCCGCAGAGCTGGGCCGAGGTGCTCACGCCGGAATACGAGAACAGCCTCGCCCTCCCGGTGGGTGACTTCGATCTCTTCGACGCCCTGCTGTTAGGGGTGCACCGCTCCTTCGGTATGGCGGGGGTGGAGCAACTCGCCCGGAATATGTTCCAGCAGATGCACCCGGCGCAGATGGTGGCGGGTGCGGGCGGGGCGGCAGGTGCATCGGGTGCGGGCGGGCAGCCCGGTGGTCAGCCATTGATCACGATCATGCCCTTCTTCTTTACGCGCACGATTACGGAATCGAGCCCGCTCATTCCGGTGTGGCCGGAGGATGGCGCACTGGCGGCGCCGATCCTGCTGGTAACTCGCGCGGATCGGCCGGAGATTCAGCCGCTCATCGATACGATCGCCGGAGAATCGATGAGTCGCGTGCTCAGTAAACTTGGCCTCTTTCCCAGTACCCACCCGCACAATGACGACTTCTCTCCGGAGGAGCATCCCCTCCAGTGGCCCGGGTGGGATCAACTGCTCTCCGACGACCTTCCCGTGGCGCTCCAACGGACCACCGAGACGTTTGAAGGAATCGTCGCGGCGCGGCACCAGGCGGTAACGGTATGAAGCTCATTACCGTGGCGGGACCTCCCGCCTGCGGCAAGACCGCCGTCATTCTGAAAACCGTATTGGAGTTGCAGCGCATGCACGTCTCCGCCGGGGTGGTAAAGTTTGATTGTCTCAGCACTGACGACGACGAACGCTACGCCCGGGTGGGGATTCCCGTGCAGAAAGGCCTTTCCGGCTCGATCTGTCCCGACCACTACTTCGCGAGTAACATCGAGGAGACGGTGGCCTGGGGCCGGCAACAGACGGTCTCGGTGCTGTTCACCGAATCGGCGGGACTCTGCAACCGCTGCTCGCCCCACATCCGGGACGTCATGGCTGTGGCGGTGATCGATGTGCTCAGCGGGATCAACGCTCCCCGGAAGGTGGGGCCGATGCTGCGCACCGCCGACGTGGTGGTTGTGACCAAAGGGGACGTGGTGAGTCAGGCGGAGCGGGAGGTATTCTCGTCGCGGGTGCATGAGGCCAATCCCCGCGCCCGGATTCTGCCGGTAAACGGACTCAACGGGCAGGGAGCGTTCGAGCTGGCGCGGCTGTTGCGGGACGATGCGCCGGAGCAGGCGTCGGTCACCGGATCGCGGCTGCGCTATCCCATGCCCAGCGCGGTATGCAGCTACTGTCTGGGCGAACAACGCATCGGCGCCGCCCACCAGATCGGAAACGTCACAACCCTCAACCTTACGACGCCGGAGATCAGAGCATGACAACACCAATGTATACACCAAGCGCTGATGAAGCCCTGGCGGTGCTTATGGGAGAAGCCCCCACCGGCGTCCAATCCCTCACGGTGCTTCCCGGTCACGACAAACACGGGGTGCCGGAACAGTTCTCCCGGCTCACCTTCACCCCCGGCGACGTGGTCTGCGTAGTGGGCGCTACCGGCAGCGGAAAGAGCCGCCTCTTGGCCGATATCGAGTGGCTCGCTCAGGGAGATACTCCCACCGGCCGGTCGGTGCTCGTGAACGGAAACCCGCCGGATCTCTCGGGGCGCTACGCCGGCAGCGGACGGATGGTTGCGCAGCTCTCGCAGAACATGAACTCCGTGATGGATGCCACCGTTGGCGAGTTTCTCCACCTTCACGCCGAGAGCCGGGGGGTTACCCTCTCCCCGGAGCGCCTGGCGGAGATCATAGAGAGCGCCAACCGCCTCACCGGCGAGCCGCTGGCAGAAGACCGGCAGCTCACGGAACTGAGCGGCGGGCAGTCACGGTCCCTCATGATCGCCGACACGGCTCTGCTTTCGTCCTCCCCGATTATTCTAATCGACGAAATCGAGAACGCCGGAATCGATCGGCATCAGGCGATCAGACTGTTGCAGGGGGCGGAGAAGATCATCCTGGTGGCTACGCACGATCCCTCGCTGGCGCTCACCGCGCCGCGCCGCATAGTACTGAGCAACGGGGGCATCTCGCAGGTCAGACAAAGATCGCCGGCGGAAGAACGGCTCGCCGCGCGGCTCACCGATCTGGATGAGCTCCAGGCAGACCTCCGATCCGCGATTCGCGGCGGTGAGGGGCTGGGGCGGTTTGTCGACGACGAGCGCCTGCCATGACCGGCCCCGAGGAAACCGCCGGCAGCGGCGGCAACACCGCCTTCTACCGCGTCCTGGCGGACCACTATGACACCCTGTTCCCTGCCGCGCCGGAAACGGTGGACCTCTTGGAGCAGCTCGCACGCCGCAGCGCCGATGAGGCATCAACGCCGCGAGTACTGGATGTGGGATGCGGAAGCGGCGGTCATCTGCGAGGGCTGCTTCGCCGCGGCCTCGACGGATCGGGGTTCGATCTTTCCCCGGAGATGATAGAACGAGCAGCGCGATTGGACCCGGATCACGCCGACCGTTATTACGTTGCCGACATGCAGGACACCGCCGATGCACCTGGTGGCCCCTTCCACCTGGTTTTCTCGCTGGGAAACACGATTTCCCATCTGTCCTCGCTGGAGGAGATAGGGCACTGGATACGCGCCGTCGCCTCGGTACTGACAAAAGGAGGGCGTATCGCCCTTCAGTTCATGGATGTGTCGGATCTCTCCGTGGGAGAAACGATCGATCTGCCACAACTTACCAGTTGGTATGGAAACCAGACGGTAGCGCTGGATCGCCATTATCTGCGAGACAGCGCCACGACGATCCGGTTCGATGCGGTCCTTCGGGGCCCGGGGAATCGGACGGTTGGGCCGATTTCAAATACGCTGCAGGTCGTGACTGTGGACCGTGTGAAGGAGTGGATGATCTCCTTCGGGTTCAACGGCCTTTCAGTTATTCCAGACGGACGGGCCCGCACGGTACACGCGACCCTACCGGGCAGACTACAATGGTGAGACGAGCGGATCTCGTACCGATCGGGGTTGGCGTATCTTATTGATAATCGTTACTATTATTAACAACGAAGGAGTAAAGACCGCATGGAAACCTTAGATTTGCCTCCAGTGATGACCGTCTTCATCTACGCCATGATCACCGCCGTAGCCACAGGCCTTGGGGCGATTCCTTTTTTCGTAAAGAAGGACCTGTCCCGACGCGTACTGGGACTGGCCGGCGCGTTTGCCGCAGGAATTATGGCGGCGGCCAGCTTCAACTTAATCTACGAAGGCGTAAACTACAGTCTGTGGCGCACAATCGCGGGAATTCTTATCGGAGTCTTTCTCATCTACCTCACCCAGACTCGCCTTGATCACGATGAGACCCTCTCCGTCGGTGCTCTCGAGGGGGCCGATGCCAAAAAAGCGCTTATGATTGTGGGAGTCATGACCCTCCATTCCTTCGCCGAGGGAGTTGGAGTGGGCGTATCCTTTGGGGGGGGAGAACAGTTCGGCGCGTTTATCTCCCTGGCGATTGCGGTTCACAATATACCGGAAGGGTTAGCGATATCGCTGGTGCTGGTCCCGCGCGGCGTCAAGGTCTGGAAAGCCGGTCTGTGGTCTATCTTCTCCAGTCTTCCGCAGCCACTGGTTGCCGTTCCGGCGTTTCTCTTTGTGAAGGCGTTTCAACCGTTTCTGCCGGTGGGTCTGGGACTCGCCGCCGGCGCTATGATCTGGATGCTCACCTCAGAACTCATCCCCGATGCGCTAAAGGATGCGAAGAAGGAACATGTGGCCACGGTCGTCACCGTGGCTATTGCGGGAATGACCGCGTTTCAGGTTCTGGTAGGTTAGCATTCGGGCTGTATAGAGATCTAGAACCGGATTGCCCGGCTCGCACCGACCCCACGCCCGACTGGTTCCGCCCCTTCGGCGGAGACGTGGCGTGCGCAGGCGTGATGAGCCCCAACTTCAGGGAGGAGGTTGGAGGTTGGAGCTTGGAGCTTGGAGGCCCTCGCGACCCTTTCGGCAGGGCTGCTGCAACACGTTCGTGTATACAGCCCATACAGCCCAGAGTCGCAAAGAAAGGGCGGCTCTCAACCGGGCCGCCCATCGAATACGCTACTGCCCGTGATTCGCGCAGCGCGTTGCAATATTGAGAGATCGGTATGCGTCAGGAACCGCCGTTACCGGCCATCTCCTGCATGCGCTGCATTAGACTCTGATCCTGCTGAACCGCCTGGGCGATCTCGTTGAAGCGTTGTACTTCGAGCCCTTCTTCTTCAACCGCTTCGACCATGGCTTCATTGGATTCCTCCTGAATCGACTGAATGTCGGCCATCAGCTCCTCAAACTCCTGGTTTTCGTCGTCGGTTGCCGCGTTCTCGGGCTCCGATCCGGACTGACGAGCCTGATACAACTCCTGGAATCGTTCTTCTCCCATGCTGGAGGACTGGACGGACTCTTGGGACTGTGTTGCCATGTCCTGCTGAACTTCCTGAACCTCCTCCAGGGCTGCGACAAAACTCTCGAGCTCCTGATCGGAGACGTCGGCCGGCGCCGAGCCCTGCGACTGCATCTGTGCAACGGCCGGGGCCGACATCAGCGCCATTATACCCAGTACTGCCGCAATTCGGGGCAAAAATCCAAAATGGTGTGTATGTTGATTTCTATTTCTCATGGTCCTAGAGCACCACGTATGCAATTTTTGGTCAACACCCCGTTTTCGCGATCTGTCAAGATCCAGTCAAGTTCCTATGAAGACTTCACCAATACCGCGGATGTCGGTGGTATACTCAACTCCTCTCGGCGAAAAACAACCATCGCCCAGGTGTACATCACGAGTGCGGCGGACCATGTAACCGCAAAGATACCCCACCAGATACCCGGTAGCCCCCACCCCAATACCTCCGCGAACAGAAAGAACACCGCCACCGGGGCGAGAAGCTGGCGGTAGATACCGATCCATATGGCCGACATCGGCCGTTTCATACCCTGCAAGAAGGAAACCGAGCCAAAAAGGATCACGTACGCGTAATACACCAGCGCTTCGATGTACAAGTAGGTCCGACCGATCGCGATCACGGTCGGGTCTTGGGTGAATTGCCGCATAAGAACACCCGCCAGCGGAATGATCACTCCTAAGGTAACCGCCATGACAACAACTCCGTAGAGTAAGGCAGTACGAAACGTCTCACGAATACGATCAAACGAACGGGCCCCGAAGTTATTGCCCACCAAAGTGAGAATCGCCGTGTTCAGCCCCATCGCGGGGAGCAGCGCGATCTGCTCAATGCGTAGTGCTACACCGTAGGCGGCCAGACCTTCCGTGCTGCCGCTGCGGGATATGAAGAAATTGATGATAAACATTCCCAGCGCCACGGTCATCGTATTCAGACTGGCAGGAATACCCTGTACGGCAATCTCCCGGAAATACTCGCGCTGCGGCAGAAAATCGCGGGGCCGCATACCGGCAAGGGTTCCATGATGCCGCGCCCGGGTGAGCATATAGACGAGGCTAATCCCCTGAATAAACACCGTGGCGAGGGCAATACCGGCCGCTCCCATCCGGGGGATACCCAAAGGTGCGAATCCAAACAGAAAGAGGGGATCGAGGCCAATGTTGAGGACCATACCGATGAAGAGCACGTTCCGAAAACTGCGGGTGTCACCGCGAGAGTTAAGACCGGCGTTTACGATCTGATTCAGCAGGAAGAACCCGGTACCGAGCAGGATCACCCGCATGTAGCTGAGCGCCAGCACAAGCACCTCTCCGGTGGCGCCCATAAAGCGGTACGCACCCTCGGCCACCACCATTCCCACACCAGTGAGAACCAGTGAAGCGATCACTCCGAAGGAAATCGCCTGGGCCTGATATCGCACCGCCGTATTGTGATCTTTGGCACCCAAGGCGTTTGATATGAGCGCCGTGGCACCGGTCCCGATACCACTGCCGGCGGCAATGATCACAAAGAAGATCGGGAAACTGAGAGACAGTGCCGCCAACCCTTCCGTAGCAAGATATTGGCCGAAATAGGTATCCACGATGTTGTACATCGTGTTGAAAATCATACCGATACTGGCGGGCGCTGCGATGCGGCGCACAAGCTGCGGCACAGGATCTCGAACGAGATCCAGCTGTTTGTCCATGTTGCCTCCCTACCCATCATGACTCGCTTAGTCGGAAATATCCAGCACGTACGAACGGCGCCGGTTGTGAGTGGTCGATTGCATCAGTGCGTCACCGAGTGACCTCAAAACCCACCGTTTTTCTCCCACTTCCGGCGTAACAGTGGTAATGTTGGGGATAGAGCCGTAGTCTTTTAGATGAGGAGTAAAAGGATGATCGGTATCCGTCTCGCCGACCACAGTGTCTTTCCCGTGTTTGCCTCGGATACTCTCGACGGAAAACGTCTCGTGCTCACTACCGCCCGGGATAACCAGGAGCGAGTTGATATCGAGCTGGTCTATTCCGCTGATCACATGAGCGATCCAACCCGTCCGGTAACGATCGGCACGGTCTCCTTGGACGATCTACAGCCGGCGCATGGCGGAGATCCAGAAATCGAAGTTGTTCTTCGGCGCACCTCGGCGGCCATGCTGGAGGTGACCGCAACCAACCGCGCCACCGGAAACGTCCGAAGCGTTTCTATCGATATTGACCGAGCGGCTAATGAGGCGGAGTTCTCCCCACCCCAGTCTCTGACCAACGGATTTGAGCCGGAGCTCGCACCGGATCCCGAGGATACCACACGCTCACGCGGCAGGGGCTGGCTCCTGATAGCCGTGATGCTGCTGGTACTTGGAGCGCTGGCTGCGGGGGCGTGGTGGCTGCTGCTGGGTGCTCCTGGGCAGCAATCGCTGCCCGAGCCATCCGGGGCGGCACAGACGGCACCGGAAGTGGATGGCGACCTCGATCAGGGGACATCCGACCAGGGGACATCCGATCAGGCATCTTCCGAACCGGCGTCATCAGAGCTGGATGAGTCCCCTGGCACCGACCGGGAAAGCATCCCCGACAACCGGTCCGCGGAGTACCGTATTCGCCGGGGAGACACCCTGCGGGATATTTCCGAGACGTTTTACGGCACGCCCTGACTCTTCTCAGAACTCGCCGATGCGAATGAGATAACCAACCCTAACCTCATCTTCGCGGAAAGCGACCTGGAAATCCCGGACCAACTTCGCCGCGACGACAACTGACGGATCGCCTGCCCGCTGGCACGAGCGCGGAATGCATCGTAAGATGGGGTGATTATGGAAATAACGTCGGATGTGGTGGTGTCGATTGAAGAGGAGACGCTCCTGGACATGCACAGCGTCTTGAACGTATTGAACGTTGTCGTCCTGGAGTTGCTCAACCTCGCAAGCGAGGTTGGCGAATCACCACCCCTTCAGACTCTGCATGAGCAGACGGTAGAGACCGGATCGTCTACAATGTGGCCGAACATGAGGAGGGGGATTACCTCGTGCATTTCGGCATCACTTCCGAAGCGGAATCTTCAGAGTACAGGCCGGCGATATTTCAGGATGTGATGCGAGACCTCCTCGCAAATGCGCGCAAGTACACGCCGCCTGGCGGCAAGATCACCGCCGGCCTCCACAACTCCAACTCGGAGCTGCGCTTCGTTGTGCAGGATACCGGAGCGGGGACGCCAGCTGAGGAGATTCAAAACCTTGTCACCTTCGGGACCCGCGTGGAAATTCGCATACCGGTGCTCCGGACGGCATACCCCCGGGCGGGTCGATAGTAGCCGGGAGGGTCGACCGTAGCCGGGAGTACCCGGAGCCGGTCACTGTCGGCGCAATTCGTCTTCCACCTCGTGCAGCAGGTGTACGATCTGCTGAGATAACGGGCCCAGTTCTTCCAGTTTCTCCCGGGCATGAGTGGTTTCCCCACGGTCCGCCAGCGCCATGATCTCTTGTACCAGCTGATGCATGCGTCGGTGAGGCTCCTCGATCTGCTGCATCGCTTCCAAATGCCCAAACCGCTCGAGACCGCTCCCAAAGTACCATTGTCCCAGGGCGCATTCGCGATCGGAGACCGCTTCCTCAGCATCAATCGACCCTTCGCCATCGATATATGCTCGCAGGCGAGATTTCCACTGTAAGTGCTTGAATCGGATCGTGGCGAAGTTAATGCCCCCCACCTCGGCGCTTCCACGGTGTTCCACCCGAAAGAAGCTGATCGTCTCTTCCAGGCTTTTTGCCTGTCCTTGCAGCTCTTCCGCGGTGGATGCCAGCTCTTCGGCGGCGGAGGCGTTACTCTGCACCACCTCGTCCAACTGTTGCATCGTGTTATTGATTTCGTCGGCCCCGGCGGACTGCTCCCGGCTGGTCGCCGTTATTTCATTGACCAATTCCGCCGTGTGTTCCACTTCAGGCAACATCTTCTCCAGCCGGGTGCCGCTTTCCTCAACTGCCGTCTCGGTGTTCTTCGTGAGCGTTATGATCTCCGCAGCGGCATCGCGACTGCGGTCAGCCAGCTTTCGTACCTCAGTGGCCACAACGGCGAATCCTTTCCCGGCTTCTCCGGCGCGGGCCGCCTCAATCGCCGCGTTCAATGAAAGCATGTTGGTTCGGCGCGCGATTTCGTCGATGATCGAGACTTTCTCCGTGATCTCTCGCATCGCCGTAACCGCCCGCTGTACCACCTCACTGGTCTGGTGCGCCTCCTGCGCCATAGCGCGGCTGATCTTTTCGGTATGCTCCGCGTTGTCCGAGTTGGCGCGGATCTGGGAGGTAATCTCTTCCATGGAGGCCGAGGTCTCCTCGACGGAAGCAGCCTGCTCACTGGCACCTTCGGATAGCGTCTGCGCGCTGGCGCTTACATTCGCCGTACCGGCGTTCACGGAATCCGTAGCCAGGTGGATCGTGGCTACCACATCTGTCAGCCGCCCCTGCATATTCTTCACCGCCGCCGCAACGCGGCCAATCTCATCGGTCCGCGTTACCGCCAACGACTCGGTCAGGTCACCGTCGGAGATGAGCTCAGCATAGGCCACAACCTCCCCCAATGGAGCGGCGATACCGCGACCAATAAGGATGTAGGCCAGCACCGCCAGCACCAGAAACGCCACCAGCACGGCGGAATACAGTGATACCAGGAGGCTTCGGCTGTCCTGCAGGATTCTTCCTACAATCTCACTGTCCTGGCCCACAACGTAGAATCCCAGCTGCCGCCCATCAAAGCGCTCTACCGGCTCCACCACCGCAAAGTACTCGTCATCGAACTGGTACGATTCTCTCGCCGGCTCCCGCTCGAGGCGGTTCTGTGTATACTCCAGAAACTCGTCGTTTACGTCTCTCTGGCTCAGCAGGTATTCACCATCCCACGCTTCCGCGGAGGCGAGGCCTTCGGCGATATCGGTAAACTCGCGATCCATGAAATACAGAAACTCCACATCCTCCTGCTCCATGTTCCGTTTGACAGAGTTGAGACCACCTTCAAAATTCACCAGGCCGATCACCTCCCCGTCTCTGCGAACGGGGAACATTCCCTTGAGCCGCAGCCCCTGAGGCGACGGTTCCATCGTAACCAGGGCCGCAGCCTGCTCCAGCACCTGACGATATGCGGGCGAATAGGAGAGATCCTCACCGTATTGATCGGCGTCCCATGATTTCACGAAGGAGCGCTGCCGGGCGTCGATCAGATGAACCTGAACGTTACGGAAATTGGTGTTCTCGCGAAAGACGGTGTTATAGCGGTTGAGAATTGAAATCGCCGCCTGGCGGTCGCTCTCGGCGATCGCATCAATGATCATCGGATTCTCAGCGATCTGCAACGCGTTGGTGAGCCAGACATCGCTTTTGGCGCTCAGTTCCGACTCAAGGGTTCGCCGAAACGTTGCGGCGGTATCTGACAGGGTCTGATTTTGGATTCGTGAGTACTGCAACCATCCCAAGGGTAGCACCACCGCCAAGAGCAGAATGAGTACGCTGAATAACACCACC
>CAZNRF010000075.1:0-11753 GCA_964575075.1 uncultured Spirochaeta sp.
TTGCAATCGACGAAGGGCAGTTCATATACGTTACGGAGTGGGGCAATCGGCGGGTAAGTAAGTTCACCACCGAGGGAGAGTTCTTGCAGACAATCGGAGCGCCCTCGCCGTTCTTTGAGGGCTTACGCCGTCCTACGGGAATCGCGGTGCGGGATCAGATCGTGTACGTTGCCGACCATGATGATGATGGAGTGGCTTTGCACCTCTTTGACGACAGCGGCAACCATATACAGCGAATTGATCTACCCTTGTCTCCGGATGATGCTGCCGGAGACAGTATCAGTGGAGCCGTGATTGAAGATCTTGCCTGGTACGGCGAAGAGTACCTGTTGATATCTGCCGGGCGCCAAGTGCTCATGTTCGATCCGGATACTGAGGCGGTTGTCTCCACCATCGGTGACGCCGAGCGGACTCGGGTGAGCTCCGCCGCCCGCGATGCCAACGGCAGGGTAATCGTGAACGATTTTGATTCTGACGAAGTTGTTATTTTTGAGCCCGAGGGGGCGCTCTACAGCGGCCTTGACGTCCGGATTGAGCGAATCGTGAGCCGTGATTTCCCACAGGTTTCGATGCAGGTTGCCGTTCATGATCGAGAGGGCGATCCGTTAGTTGGTCTGACCGAAGAGAACTTCATCGTCTCCGAAGGAGGCGTTCCCGTGCCGGAAATTTCGATCGATTCCTCCGGTCAGAGCGTTCAGGTTCTGGACGTCTCGGTTCTCTTTCAACCCGGTGACAACCCCGACTACGGCGCGGACCTTGCAGCGGCTGCCGGAGACCTTGTATCCGACCTGGGGACCACTGATCAGATTCGATTCTATCTCGCCGGAGCAGAACCGCGTGAGATCGTATCCGGGAGCGCCTCAGAAGAACGTATCCGTCAAATGGTGGGTGAAGCGGTTGTCACGGAAGATAGCCTCTTTGAGCAGGATCGAATTTCCCTGGACCGGTCGATTCGAGCCGCCGCCACCGCGATGCTTGATGCGGATCTGCGCCGGGACGTGGTGATGGTTGGTGACGGACGAGTTGCGGACTCGGGTTTTGCCGAGTATGGTGTGGAAGAAATCGCGGCATTACTTGCGAACAACGGTATTCAGTTCCACGTCGTCCTTACGGAGCAGCGCTCACCGGATGAGGAGTTGGATTATCTGGTAGAACGCACGGGTGGCTCGCTGCGCTATTTGTATGAGCCGGAAGGCATGGCTCCCCTGATCGAGTCGTTTCGCAGGCGACCAGTGGGGCGCTACTGGATTACGTTGAATGCGCGGCAGAATCCGGACTTTGGCCGGCGATATTATGAGATGGCGGTAGAGGCGCGTCTTTTCGTACGCAGTGGCCGTGATGAACTTGGGTTCTTCGGCCCTTCATCCCCGTGACGTTTGCTCTCAATTGAAATACATTCTACACGTATGAGTGATCCAACGATTCCGGGTGGAACGGAACAGCTCAAGCCAAAGACACGGCCCAAGGTACAGGAGCCAAAGAAGTATCAGGTGGTTTTACATAACGATGACTACACCACGATGGAGTTTGTTGTGGAAGTCCTGAAAAAGGTCTTCCGCAAATCTCCGGTGGAAGCGCACGCCATCATGATGAGCGTTCATAAAAAGGGTCGAGGATTGGTGGGGCTGTATCCGTACGATATCGGCGCAACCAAGGTAGAACAGACCCGACAGATGGCGAAACGGCACGGGTACCCACTGAAGTGTACCCTCGAGGAGGCCCCGTAATCATGCATATCGATCGAGAACTGCAAGCGCTACTGAGCGCCGCCTATCAGGAGGCCAAGCAACGGCACCACGAGTTTCTCACTCCTGAACACATCTTGTATGCGGCGTTATATTTCGACTATCCCCGGGACGTGCTCGAAGCGTGTGATATCGACGCTGACAATGTTCGTGATGCCCTTGAGGACTACCTTGCCGAGGAGATTCCTACCGTTGACGAGGATGAGGATCCCAGCCAGTCCTTGGGGTTTCAAAGCGTGATCGAGCGCGCGGTCTTCCATACGGAGGCCTCCAGCAAGGAGTTGGTAGAAATCGGGGATATCCTGGTATCGATCCTGGACGAGGCGAACTCTCACAGTAGCTTCTATCTGCGGCGAGAAGGGCTTGAACGGGTGAGCCTTCTGGAAGTGATCAGTCATGGACTGCCGTCACGAGGTGAAGACGAGGCGTTTCGTGATTCCGAATCCGCTCAGAGCGAAGATGATGATGACTTTGCTCCTGAGGAGGATGATGAGCCGGACGAGCGAGTTGATACGGATGAAGAGGAGTCCGGTCGCGGACGCAAGAAAAAACGGAAGCGCGCCCTGGATCAGTTCACTACCGAGCTGGTAGCGGAATCGCGCACTGGGCGGCTGGAACCGTTGATCGGCCGGGAAGATGTGCTGGAGCGAACGATCCAGGTATTGTGCCGTCGCATGAAGAACAACCCGATTCTCATTGGAGAGCCGGGGGTTGGGAAGACGGCAATTGCCCACGGTCTGGCCGAGCGCATCGCCAATGCGTCCGTTCCCGATGTGCTGAAAGATCATAAGCTCTACGCCTTGGATATGGGGGCCATGATCGCCGGCACCCGCTACCGTGGAGATTTCGAAGAACGCATGAAAGCGATCATGAAGGAGCTCGAAAAGGAGCCGAACGTTATTCTGTTTATCGACGAGATCCATACGATCGTGGGAGCAGGAGCGGTTTCCGGGGGAGCCATGGATGCGAGCAACATGCTCAAACCCGCTCTGGCGGCGGGCCGTATCCGCTGCATCGGCTCCACCACCTTTGGTGAGTTTAAGCGGTTCTTCGAGCGCGATCGGGCACTGGCTCGGCGCTTCCAGAGAGTAGATATCGAAGAGCCCACCCACGAAGAGACGGTGTTGATTCTCAAAGGACTGCAAAGTCGCTATGAGGAGCACCACAACGTGCACTATACCGAGGCAGCCCTCGATGCGGCGGTGCGGCTGTCGGCACAGTACATCAATGAGCGGTTCCTTCCGGACAAAGCGATCGATGTTCTCGATGAGGCGGGCGCGTACATGCGGATGAAACATTACAAGCGCCCGGCAGATGAAGAACTACTCGAAGAAGAAGAGCGTGATGCGCCGGAGCCGGAAGGCGTCGAGCCGGAAGCCGTCGAGCCGGAAGCTGCGGCACCGGTGACGATTGATGAGCCGGAAATCGAGATGGTGGTTTCCAAAATCGCGAAAATTCCGGTGAAGAGCGTCAGTTCAGACGAAAAGATGTACCTTCAGCACCTGTCCGCACGGCTGAAAGAGCAGATCTTTGGTCAGGAGTCGGCGGTGGAAGCGGTTACCGCGGCGGTAAAGCGCTCCCGCGCGGGATTCCGTAACCATGATAAGCCGGTGGCGAGCTTTCTGTTCGTTGGTCCCACCGGTGTGGGCAAGACGGAACTGGCGCGGCAACTTGCCGATCAGTTGGGAGTCGCGTTGCACCGCTACGACATGAGCGAATACCAGGAGAAACATACCGTTTCCCGCCTCATCGGTAGTCCGCCGGGTTACGTAGGCTATGAGGAGGGGGGCCTCTTGACGGATGCGATCCGCAAGACACCCCACTCGGTGGTATTGCTTGACGAGATCGAGAAAGCTCACCGGGATATTTTCAATATTCTGCTGCAGGTTATGGACTACGCTACGCTTACCGATAACGCCGGTAAGAAAGCGGATTTTCGGAACGTG
The DNA here is from genome assembly GCA_964575075.1 of uncultured Spirochaeta sp. Classification (GTDB taxonomy): domain Bacteria; phylum Spirochaetota; class Spirochaetia; order DSM-27196; family Alkalispirochaetaceae; genus Alkalispirochaeta. Next base: position 3,692 of record CAZNRF010000075.1, read on the forward strand.
ATCCTGATTATGACCTCAAACGCCGGTGCCCGGGATATCGGAAAGCCGCTGATTGGGTTTGGTGAGCGAAACGTCACCGAGGCGGCGGTCCACGATGCGGTAGAAGAGACGTTTTCTCCGGAATTTCGGAATCGCATCGACAAGATCGTGCTCTTTGGCCGGCTCGATGACGAGATCGTCAAGGACATCGTGCGCAAGGAGATACTGATCTTTAACGAGCAGCTCGCTGAACGGGGAGTACGGCTGGAGGCCACGGAAGATGCGATCACGTGGCTGGCGCGTAAGGGCTATTCTCCCGAGTTCGGGGCGCGCAATATTGCGCGCACCGTGGAAAGCGAGGTGAAGAGGTACTTTGTGAACGGGGGTCTCTTTAGATAGCTGGCCGATGGGGGGTTCGCAGTAGCGTAAGTGAAGTACGACGAATTCGTCATCACGCCGCAGAAGGAACCGGCCGTCGCGTAAAACGGGCCCGTGGAGTACATCGATCACACCCAGCGAATTCGATTCCCTGAGCCGGAGCGTGCCAATCCCTGGGGTATTGTGGCCCATGGGGGCAATCTCTCTCCGGGAATCGTCCTTTCGGCGTATGAGCAAGGTATTTTTCCGTGGTATGAGGAGCCGCCGATCGTCTGGTTTTCTCCGGATCCGCGCTTCGTCTTATATCTACCGGATTTTCATATTGGTAAGCGCCTGCGGAGAACGCTTCGCGCGACGGAGCTCACCATCACGCTGGATCATGCGTTTCAGCAGGTGATTCACCGCTGTCGGACGATTCGGCTGGAGGCGGACGGTGAGGGAACCTGGATCACCGATGAGATGGAACGTGCCTACATTGAGCTGCACCGGCTGGGGTACACCCATTCGGTGGAGGTGTGGCGCGACGGTTCGTTGGTGGGCGGTCTGTACGGGGTGGCGGTAGGGTCTATCTTTGCCGGCGAGTCGATGTTCTCGGAGGTTGCCAACGGGAGCAAATTCGCCTTGGTGGCGCTGGCAGGACTGATGGCGTCACTGGAGGTGCCCCTCATCGACTGCCAGTCATATACGGACAACCTCGCACAGTTTGGGGCGGTAGAAATTCCCCGGCCAGACTTTCTCTCGGAGTTAAGGCAGTATCGCGCCGGTTCGCGAATTCCCTCGTCATGGCGTGAGTTCGACGGAGATGAAATGCTCAGGCGGGGCATCATCCTGGGTTCTTCTCAGTAGTGGAAGCCGCTGTCACCAATAAATTCCCGCAGGATCGACTCTTGGGGCACCAGTTTTTCCGGGATCACCGCGAAGTTCTTGAGGAACGTCTGGAGCCGTACCGCTTCGTGATACATCACATGGTGGGGTTTCACCTGGCGCAGGAGCGGTTCTGCATGATTGCGAAGCACTCCCAACTCGTAGTCGAGGGCGGTGTTGAAGGCGGCATCCGCAGAATCCTGAAACGGGAAGATATTGACGTTTTCACCCCGCCGCACCGAAGGCCACATCGCCAGGGTATCCCGCGCACTGTGACCGCGAAACTGGTGATCTCGCACGATTCGACGGAGCAGACGGTTGTCGGTGGTACTGATGCGGTTGTGGTCGTCCAGGTTGAGCTGCGTAAGGGCGGATACATAAATCGTGAACTTCCGGCTCCGGGGAATCCTCGGGGTGAGGCGCTCATTCAGGCCGTGAATGCCCTCCATCAGTAATACGCCGCGCGGCGGCATCTGAATCCGATTGCCCCGGTACTCCCGAGCTCCGGTCTTAAAGCTGAATGAAGGCAGTTCAACCTCCTCCCCTTGGAAGAGCTGAATAAGGTGTTCGTTCAGCAGATCTATATCGATCGCCTCGATGTTCTCGAAATCATAGTTGCCCTCCGCATCCAGCGGCGTCTGCTCCCGGGGCACGAAATAATCATCCAGGGAGATAATCATGGGAGTATAGCCGACCACCTGGAGTTGGACCGCCAGTTTCTTGGTGAAGGTGGTTTTTCCTGATGAGGAGGGGCCGGCAACCAGCACTACCTTCTCCGTATCTCCCGCCGATGAGATCATATCGGCGATATTGGCAATTTTCTTGTTATGCAACGCCTCGGCCACACGAACCACGTCGCGAATGGCGCCCCGTTCGGTCAGACGGTTGAGTTCGCCGACCGAGGATATTCCCAACACCCGACCCCACTGCTTGTATTCGGTGTAAATCTGAAAGAGGGTTGTGCTCCGCGCCCCGGGACTCACCTGATGGGGAAGCTCCTGGGTGGCAAAAATCAGCAGAAACCCCTCGGCGTACGGTTCGATCTCCCAGGTGGTAAGCAATCCTGTGCGGGGAGCCAGGGGACCGTGGGAGAGGTCCATAAACGCGCCGCACCGATACACCGGCACTTCGCTGTAGTTGTGTCGCTCCACCAGCAGCGCCGCATCGTGCATGTTGTGCTGGTTAAAGTACTCCAGGGCATCTTCATAGGATGCGACCCCCCGTCGAATCGGGAGATCGTCCTCAATCAGTGTGGAGAGCTCCCGCCGGAGGCGGTCCAGGAGCTTTGCAGTAGCTACGGTTCCATCAAAGGAATAGTAGTACGCGTTCCCCAGAGAGTGGCCGATCAGGAGGCGCGTTTCCGGGACGGCCCGGTCCGCCGCGATCGCCAGTGCGTAGCAGAGGCTCCGCCGATATACCCGCTGGCCTTGCTCGGAATTGATGTATACCGGTTGCAGGGTAGCATTGATATGGAGGCGGTAGCTCAGCGCGCGCACCTCGTTATTCACAAACGCCGCCATTACCGTGGGTCCCGCGTCCTCATCGAGACACGTCTTGAGCGCATCATGCACTGAAATCCCTGGGGTATGTTGAACCGGCGGTTGATCGCACACGGTTACCTGGATAGTGCGCATCGAAATCTCCTTTCGGGGATGGGAGCTACAGCGAGTTTTTCAGTCTCTTGGACTCTTCCGCCGTGAGGACGTTGGTAACCGCGTACTGTTCCGTTTCGGTGTCCATCACCGCCTGTTCGGAGACAACGGCCCCCTTTGTGTCGGTAACCACCCGCACGATCGGCTGCCGCGCTTTTCCTGGAACCACGTCAATTACCATCGCCCGGTGACCTGAGGCTAACTGCACAAACGTTCCATACGGAAAGAGCGAAAACACCGCAACCATCCCTTGCAGAATGTCTTTTTCATATTGACGGTTCTGCCCGGTGAGCAGCGTCTTCATAATGGTATGCCCATCGATCGCCGGACGGTAGGGTCGGGGAGAGGCCATTGCTGCAAAGGTGCTGGCAGGATTGACGATCTTCGCGTATAACGACAATTTTTCTCCGGTAATCCCTCGGGGATAGCCGGACCCGTCGATATTCTCGCGGCACTCCAGGACTCCCAGACATATCTGCATCGGATAGTTCAGTTGCCGTAAGATCTTGAAGCCCAGTACCGGCGCGGTTGAAATCGCCTTTTTCTCTTTTTCCTGTAGCGGCTGATCCGTCATGTACAGCTGGCTGGGAAGTCTCAGCATGCCGATCTCGTGAAGAAGGGCGATCGTGCCGATATCGATGAGCCGATGCGGCGGCATCTTCATCGCGTTTCCCGTGGCCATACCTACGAGAGCCGTTTTGACCGCATGGTCAACCAGATAGTTGGTTGATCCGGGGTTCAGCTCGGGAATCCGCAGGAGGTATTGTTTCTGCTCCCGGATCTTATCGATCAGATCCTTGATGCGCGTCTGAATCGGCTGGATCGGAAGCACGCCACTCTGGAGGTAGTTGCCGAAGAGCTGTTCGGTAAACTGCAAAAACTCCTCATACTGCTTGTGGGCCGCCCGCATCTCCCGAGCGTCACGGCGACCTTGGTCGATCGCTGCGAGGGGCGCGTCGTCGCCGGTCGAAATAGCTGAGCCGGTGGATGCAGGCTCATCAGTGATCTCTCCGTCAGTGAGGAGATAGTTAAAGCTCCACCGCCGAAGTCGCTCGATGAGCGGTTGGTCCACCGGAATCTCCGGCGACAATAGGATAAATTTCTCATCGAGAAAGGTCTCGCGAGAGATATACACTCCGTCGGTCAGCTGCGAAGTCGCGATCTTGTTCATTGTATGCTCACCATTGACCCTGTATTGCCCTCATATTAGACTGCCGCTGTTCAGTATAACGGAAAAGTGCGGTGAAACTTAAGGTAATCTTCATAATATTCAATGCGCTTGTGGCGCTTTCTTTCCTCTTCGTGTTCTTTATGCCTGCATTTTTTCTCGGCTGGGAGTACGCCCGCATTTTCTGGAGTGACAATTGGTACCTGGCGGCGGTCTTTGCCGTGATACTGATCGTACTCAACAGCTACTTTATTTCCAATCGCCGGTTGTTTTCCGCGTTGGAAGAGGAAGATTGGGATGCGGTTATTTCCGTGATGGAAGACCGGATATACCGGAAGCGGCGATACTCCAGCGGCAATGTGCGGCTGCTGATAAACGCCTATGTGGTGACATCCCGGTCGGAAAAGGTACAGCACCTCGAAGACTATCTGCGGGAAAAACGCTACAGCGTCGTTCGACGGAATGCGCTGATCTTCGGAATTCCCCATCTACTCTCCAACGATGGTGAGGAGATGGCGCGGTATTACGGAGAGTTTTTGGATACCGGTCGCGGTGAGGACCGGGATTGGACCCGTTGGAACTATGCGTTTGCCCAGATGTTAGAGAAGAATCTGGATGACGCGCGGAGCATCCTCGAGGAGCTATGCAACCGATCCAAGCCCGGGGTCATTGCGGCGGTGAGCGCCTACCTTCTGAGCGCCTATGGCGAGGATTCCCCAGAGGCGGTTGAGGTCTCTCGGCGAACCCGAGGCGCAATACGCGATACCATGAGCCGTAGTGAATGGAAGAAAAAGGTAGATAAGGCCCGCAGCGATCTCCACGTCCTCGTGCTCAGTAAGCTGCTGCAGGATGTGGAAGAATGGCTGTACACCGATCAGCCTGATAAGCCCGCCACCGCGGCGGAGTAGTCGGGGACTCGTTCCAGCGATACCATTGCGCGTACCCAAGGGAGGCACGGGTGGATTCTATACCGATGTTCCAGAAGTCTCAGAAGCTTGCCGATGTCTGCTACGACATACGAGGTCCCGTCCTCGACGAGGCCACTCGCCTCGAGGAGGAGGGCTTCCGCGTCATGAAGCTCAACATCGGGAATCCCGCCCCCTTCGGCTTCGATGCTCCCGATGAGCTCCTGCACGACGTGATCGTGAATCTGCGGGAGGCCCAGGGATACGTGGACAGCAAAGGCATCTTCGCCGCCCGGAAAGCGGTTATGCAACACTACCAGGCGCGGGGACTCCTTGATGTGCAAACCGAGGATATCTACATCGGAAACGGCGTGAGCGAACTGATCGTCATGGCGATGCAGGCCCTCCTCAACAACGGGGATGAAGTGCTTATTCCCAGTCCGGACTATCCGTTGTGGACCGCCGCGGTGCATCTTGCCGGGGGAAAACCGGTCCATTACGTGTGCGACGAGCAGTCCGATTGGAATCCCGACCTCGACGATATTCGCTCTAAAATCAGCGATCGCACCCGGGCGGTGGTGGTGATCAATCCCAATAACCCCACCGGCGCGGTGTATTCCCGGGAGATTATCGAGGCGATCCATGAAGTGGCGGTGGAGCACGGTCTGCTGGTCTTGGCCGATGAGATCTACGACAAGATTCTGTACGACGATGCCGAGCACGTATCGATCGCCACCTACTGCCGAGAAATCCCCTGCCTCACCTTTAACGGGCTGTCCAAAGCGTACCGCGCTGCCGGCTTTCGCGCAGGGTGGATGGTCCTCAGCGGGCGGCTCTCGCAGATCACCGACTACCGGGAAGGGCTGGATATGCTCTCCAACATGCGGCTGTGTGCGAATGCACCGGCCCAATTCGCCATTCAGGCGGCGCTGGGGGGATATCAAAGTATTAACGACCTCGTGCTTCCCGGCGGGCGTCTGCGGGAGCAACGGGATGTGGCGTGGGAGCTCATTAACGACATCCCCGGCCTCAGCGCCGTGAAGCCCAAGGGAGCGCTCTACCTCTTCCCGAAAATAGATACGAAGCGCTTTAACATCACCGATGACCAGCGTTTCGTCTATGATCTACTGGTGGAGAAGAAAATCCTGCTCGTACAGGGAACGGGTTTCAACTGGAAGACTCCGGATCACTTCCGCATCGTCTTTCTTCCCGATCGAGAGGACTTGCGCCGCGCGATGCACGATATTGGTGATTTTCTCAGTTATTACCGCCAGCGGTAGCGCGCTTGCAGCGGCCCCGGAGAGGTCTATATAATTCCGAGCCAACAATGGATACACCAGTGAGAGTACGATACGCCCCGTCACCAACGGGAATGCAGCACATCGGCGGTGTCCGGACGGCGCTGTTTAACTATTTCTTTACCCGATCTCAGGGGGGAACGTTTGTATTGCGCGTGGAGGATACCGACCAGACGCGGTTTGACCCCCGGGCGCTGCAGGACATCTACGACACGTTCGAGTGGCTCGGGATCACCGCTGATGAGAGTCCCGCCGTCGGCGGAGCGTACGGCCCCTACGTGCAGTCACAGCGGCTGGAGCTGTACCGGGAGCACGCCGAGCGCCTGGTTGAGGCGGGGCGGGCGTACTGGGACTACACCAGTGCCAAGCGGGACCACGAGGCTGCCGGTGATTCCAGCGACGCCCCACAGCATGAGGCGGCGCAGCGTGACGCGCCACAGCACGACGCGGCGGGTACTCCCGCAGGCTACAACTATGAAGGACGCGATCTCACCGCGGAACAGGTCGCTGAATACCAGGCGGCGGGAATTCAGCCCGTATTGCGCCTGTTGGTTCCCGCCGACGGAAAATCAGAGTTCGAGGACCTGGTGTTGGGGCGCATCAAGCGCAAACACAAAGATCTCCCACCGGACCCGATCCTGGTGAAGTCCGATGGGTTCCCCACCTACCACCTCGCCAACGTGATCGATGATCATCTTATGAACATCACCCACGTCCTGCGGGCGCAAGAATGGGTACCCTCGACGCCGCTCCACTTATTGATCTACGAGGCGTTTGGATGGGATCCGCCGCGGTTTGCTCACCTCCCCATGGTGATGGGGAAAGACGGCAGCAAGTTGTCGAAACGCCACGGCGCCACCAGCCTTATTGAGTTCCGGCGGCAGGGATACCTGCCGGAGGCGATCACCAATTACATCAGCATGCTCGGCTGGGCCTACGACGACTCCCGGGAGTTCTTTACGCGCAGCGAGCTGGAAGAGCTGTTTTCCATCGAGAAGATCAACAAAGCGCCGGCGGTCTTTGATTATAAGAAACTGGACTGGTACAACGGCCACTACATCCGGGAGTGCGACGACGAGCGCCTGGTGGATCTGCTGATGCCCTATATCCAGGAGGCGGGGTGGGCCGGCTCCAGCGATGCCGCCGCTGCCACCGCCGCCGCTGACCGGCAGCGCCTGGCGGCGCTCCTGCCGCTCATTAAAGAGCGACTCAAGACGCTGGCGGATGTCACGGACCTTTTGCGCTTTGTCTACGAGGATGTTACCGAGTGGTCCCTGGAAGACCTGATTCCGAAGAAGGCTACCGCCGCCGAGGCGCTGCAGTGGCTGGACGCCGCCACCGCAGTCCTCAAGAACGAACCGCTTCCGGCTCCCGGGGACGATGCCGCCGAGGAAGCTCATACCGAGGCGCTGCGACAGGCCGCGGAAGAGCAGGGCACGAAGTTAGGAAACCTGATGATGCCGCTTCGCGTGGCCATTACCGGAAGCCGGGTCTCCCCGCCGCTGGTGGGAAGCATCCGCGAACTGGGAATGGACGAGGCGCTGCGGCGAATCACCGGCGCCCGGGCGGTTCTCGAGGCGGCCGCCGACGCAGATACGCACACAAATACGACAAGGAGCACCACATGAGCGATGCTCCCACGACAGTTGCCCCCCAGCCGGTTGATCCCAAAACGACGGACAAGATCGTAAGCCTCCCAAAACGGCGGGGGCTTATCTTTCCCTCGTCGGAAATCCACGGGGGGCTCGCCTCCGCCCGGGGCGACGGCCCGCTGGGAGGGGAGCTGAAATCAACCCTGCAGGGCTTCCGGCGGACAGC
>CAZNRF010000076.1:0-4690 GCA_964575075.1 uncultured Spirochaeta sp.
ACTACGTCGGCGTCATTCAGCTTGCAGACGCCATCGGAGATGTGATCCAGGATTTGATCAACATCTTCCTTGAAATCCAGCAGCTCTCGAGTGATGTGGCGGGAGTATATACCTTCAAGGCCGATCGTATTGGTCCGGGCCATCTCAATCATTCGATCGAAGTTGCGCAGCGAATCCCGAATGTACTGCAGTGTGGCCGCGATCGGTCCCTTGGCGATGTAGATATCACAGGGAGTTCGTTTTCGTAGGTCCGGCGCTTCGATCGCCACGCCGGATACAACGATCGTTTTAATCGACTTCCACTCGGGCACGGAGTTCACGATGCGCAGCAGCTTCTCTCCGTCGATATTGGGCATAATCAAATCGGTGATCAAGACTTCAGGAATCGAACGCTCGATTGACCGAAGCGCTTCCACACCACTGCGAGCGGTCTTTACCGCATACCCGTCTTCCACCAGGCCGATTTCGAGGAGTTCAAGAATGTCCGGATCGTTGTCTACCAGCAGAAGATGTCCCATTACCACCCAATTATGCTACACTTTCTCCATCATGCAGCACGCTATACCTTTCTCCGTTGTTGCCTTCACGTTGCTAACATATTTATCGGTTGTCTGGCCAGTCCACTCGTTCCGACAGATTCCTCATACCCTATATGTATCGGTAACTTGCCGCAGTTTCTCGATCCCCGAGACGGTACCGTGGAGGTCATGAACTGTGGTAATCCGAAGACTGTTCAGAAAGCGTCATGTGGAATGGCGCGGCGAATACACGCCTCCCGGCGAGGCTGCAACCGCCCGGGAAGGGGTTTCGCAGGCGACCGTGTACGATTTCGGACCGAGCGGGGTGAGCCGGGAAGAAACGCTGGGAGTTGAGGAGCTTCGCCGGCTTCCCCCGTTAGCAGAAAGTGACACCGCGTCGGTGCGGCTGGTAGTCGTTGCTGGTCGGCCCGTCGGACGGGCTCACGCTGCCGCGGCGGATATGGTTCCCCTCTCGGCGCTTGAGCGGGAGGATCTTTTCAGCGTCGGCCACCAGGTGAAGGTGGCTGCCGTGGAGGCCTCCGTTGGTGAACGGGACCCGGGAGTTCTGGTGCTGCTTCCCTTCGCGATAGCCATAGATGGTGAGATTGTGCACAGTCGCATCGCTCTCGTTCAGTTCGCGCGGACGGTGGTTCTGTTCTATGACGTGGAGACACCGGTTGTGCAGGTGTTGCTTGACCGGATTCGGCGGGGCACCGGTCGCGTGCGGCATATGCCTGCCAACTATGTGGCGTATCTCGTAATTGACGCGGTGGTGGATACGCACAGCGGCGTCTCCGCGTTTCTGCTCGAACAGTTGGAAGACCTGGAAGAACAGATCCTCGACGGGCGGAACGACCAGACGCTGTTTCGCTGGACCCAGGATATCCGTATCGTCAGTGTCTGGGTGCGGCGGTTGATGTCGCATCTGGAGCGCGAAATCACTGCCGCCGTTCACTCGGAAGCGGGAGTGTTTGCGGAGTCGGTTTTGCCCTTTGCCGTGGATGTGCACGAGCATACACGGATGATTCAGGATAGCCTTGAAACGCGTCGGGAACAGGCGGCTTCCCTGATTCCGCTGTATACGGCGATCTCAGGTGCGGCGATGAACGAAATCATGAAAACGCTGACGATCATCGCAACCATTTTCATTCCTCTTACGTTCGTTGCGGGAATCTACGGGATGAACTTTGAGCGGATGCCTGAACTGACCTGGCAGTGGGGATACCCGGTCGTGCTGACCATAATGGCGGTCGTTGCCGGGGGAATGATTTGGTGGTTTCGCCGGCGAAAGTGGATCGGGCGGGATAGGCGGGGTACCCGCTGAGGCGGCCCGCCTATGCAATCCTATGCCAGGAGATCCACATTCTGGGCCAGATCCGGATCAGTCATGGCAAGACCCTGCTGAATCTGGGCATCCGTGGCTCCGGTGGTTCCTGAACCGGCACTCTCGATGAGCCCTGTCATCTCGGCGCCTTGTTGTGCCGCCTGATCGATACTGTTCTTGAGAACCGCGGTACCCGCTTCCTGCTGGAGCTGTGCCTGCTGCATTCCCATGTACGCTGATGTCATTGCCTCAATCATACTTCATAATATAACGTGATCAGCCGCAGGTGTCCAGTTGTGCGGCCCCACGGCACAGGTGGTACACCTCGGCCCGGCACGCCGAGCCCGGTTCCTTATCAGGTCACAGTCGTCGTGCGTAATCCCGACGATACTCCACCAATTGCCCGTCATAGCGACCGTCTTCATCGTCGAGGAATCTGAACTGCACCGTTTCCCCCGGTACACTCGGTACGCGCCACCACGTAACATCCACCTGATCACCGCCTTCGCCGTCGGTTCCGGTCACGTCGATTCGTTCGGTATCAAACTCTCCGGCGGGAACGCTGATTCGCTCCGAGCTCCGTTGGACGGTGTAGTCACCGGATTCGTCCGCCTCGAGGGCCTCGTAGAATGAGGTATACTCCTCTTCCTCCTGGTAGGCGCCGAGATTCACCGTCACCTGCGCCGTCCGCGCCTCGCTCATCTCGCTATCCCGGTACTTCAGTTCTACCACCATTCCATCCGGTTGGCGGAAGTACTCGTATTCCACCCAGTATTCATGAGTCTCCAGACGTACATACCACCAGTCCCCATCGGTGGTTTCCGCGAGTAGGGCATGTTCGCTGAACGCCTCATCTTCGGCCCCTTCGGTGTCGCTCCATACGAGCCGCCAGCGAACACCTTCTCCGGGCTCAAAATCGGCTGTTTCCTCGCTGAATCCCTGAAAGAACGTGGTTTGGGCGTGAACGATCTGAAAGCCAGCCCCCGGGGGAAGCATCATCAGCGATCCGTCTCCCGTGCCGAAGGGACTGTCGGAATCATCGGAATTCGGAGCGGATTCGGCGCGACCGCTACCGCCGCTCGTCCGGCTCCCAACCGCTCCGCTCATCGCCTCTCCCACCATGGAGTCGATCGTGTTGCAGCCCATGAAGAGGACCGCACTGAGAAGGACCCCGGCCAATGCTCTGTTTCGTGTTGTGTTCATCCTTCTATCATAGGCCGAACAGGTGTTCCACGCCAGATTGGTTACTTGTTTCCCAGCAATCGGTCGATGAGGGGCTGGTCCTCCTTCGGATCGAAGCCGGAGAGGTCGGCGATAAACTCACGGGGGTCGGGATGTGACTCGAGTTCCTGGTGAAAACGTTCATCCTCGGGGAAGAGGTTTCCCGCCTCGTCCCGCCCGCGAAATCGAAGGGCCGCGCGATACACCCGCTCCAGCGGATCCGTTGACACCTCGTGGCGACGCAGGAGATGCAACGCTCCGGCGATGCGGTCATCCGCGCTGAGTTTGCGTCGAATATCCCGGCCGACCCGGAAAACGGTGTCTCCCAGGGTCCGACTGCCGAATCGATAGAGCAGGTCCTCGATGTGGCCGGTAACGTCCGCTTCTGAGAACACGCCGGGGTACTCATACCGCAGTGCGAGCCCGGTGGTTTCCATGGCGGTGCGCGCCTCGTGGTAAACCGACTCCTCGTTGATCACCTCGGCGATGTAGCGCAGTTCCGGTGCATAGAGGTCGCCGAGATAGGCTGTTGCGGCGTGACCCAGGTTGTGGATGTACAGTTTCCGATCTACCCAGGCCTGAATCGGGTGTACCGGCCGGATCTGGGGAACCTCGGGGAGCGTGCCGCTCCACCCGTCTGCATCCACGAGCAGCGTGTTGAACGCCTCAGCGTAGACCGTTGTGGGCTCATGCCGACGGAGTTCCTCGGGAATGATCGGCACCATCTTCCCGACGCTGCACTCCACCACGCCTGGAATACCTCCGTGCGGGGTGGACCCCTCGTAGTATGCCTCGCCGGCTTCCCCGGGAAACGCCGCAAGGATCGCCCGTCGCGCTTGCTCTCCGCCACCGTGAATGTTCTCCGCCAGGATGAGATCGTACGGAGCCTGCCCGAGCCGGTAGCGGCGAGCCGCCTCCTCTGCCAGGACCGGAAGGATTTTCGGGAAGACTGCCGCCCCCACGGAGGTCGCCACGAGTCGAACGCGCCGCAATACGGGCCCCACGTCCTCAGGGTCGTCGGCTCGAACCGCCGAAACCCGGGGTATCGAGAGCTCCTGTTCGTGACCGTCGGGGTGACGATGAACGACCGTATAGGTCCCATCACGATTGAGGGCGTCCACCAGCTCTCCGTCGACGTCGGCAAAGACCGGAGGATAGCCGGCCCGGCCAAAGATCTGCCCCACAAAGGATCGGCCGATGTTACCCGCCCCGAAGATCAGGATCTCATCGGAATCGTTGTTGGCGGAAGTTTCAGGCATCGTCGGAAACCGATCCTACCTGCCGGCGATAATCCCGAACGTACTCGGTAATTGCCGCCAATTTCTGTCCACGGTAGCGCTCGATGGTCGTTCCTCCCAGGGAGAAACACGCGTATCCACCGGAGGCGACACCCCAGCTGATGGCGTGGTGCAGATCCAGTTGGCGCTCCCCCGCGCGTAATTGCTCGGCCAGCGCATAAAGTACGCCTCCGACGATATTGTCGCCACAGCCGGTTGTATCGCCATCGGCACCGGCGCCGTCTCGCCGCCCTCGGCCCCCCCGTTCACTCCCGGGCCACCACGCCCGTCCCTTCGGGGCACACCGACCGCCCCGCCCCACCGCGAAGATATCCCACTCCCCCCCGCTG
>CAZNRF010000076.1:4700-11747 GCA_964575075.1 uncultured Spirochaeta sp.
CCCGCGCCGAGAGAGCTTGACGCCACAGGCGGTGGGCGGACCCAGGCCAGCGGCGCCGACTTGCAGCTCTCGGCCCCCCCGTTCCCTCAGGGGAAACCATGCCGGTTCCTGCGAAGCACACCGACCGCCGCGGCTCACGGCGAATATATCCTGAGCTCCCCGGGTGATGATGACCGCCGAGACGCGGGCCTCAACAATTCGGCCGGCGGCGGCCTCGGCAGTTTCGGAGCCGCTCAATCGCCGCGCCTCTTCAGCGTCTACAATGAGCAGGTCCGTATTGCGGTAGGTTTCCTCACTGTCCCCGATCGGCCAGGGGCGGTGCGGATTCCGAGACTCATTGAGGAAGTCGTAGACCGTATTTACCACGGTGAGCGCTCCGCGGTTGCGGGCGCGGCGGACCGGCTGGTGCAGCTCAGCGTGAAGCGCCGGTACGAGGGCGGTGCCACCGAAGGCGGCAATGGAATGATCAAAGAAGGAGTCGTCGATGTCGGCGGCGTGAAAATCGGCGGCGACTCCGGTACTGTTTACAAACGATCGCTCCCCGGCGCCGTTGTCCCAGGTAGGATCCGAGAGGGCGTGAGTAAACGGCGTGTGCCCCGGCTCCTGTACGTAGTGGTCCCAGTGGAGCGGCGTCTTGGATACGATGCTTGCCACATCGCCGCCTACCGAGTCATCTCCCCGAACGCCGTAAAAGCTCACCGGAATTCCCGCCGGCTGGAGCAGCTGCGCCGCGTGGACCAGCGCCACCACGGATGGCCCTCCCAGATTCTTGGACGGCGGCGGCGACTGGGCGGTAATCTCCGCCAGCACATCCTGGTATGGAATCCCCGCGAATCGTTCTAAACCCTCGGCGAAAACCAGCTGTCCCGGTACCAGTCCTCCATCTCCGGGGGGGCGTGAGCGATAGCGATCAAACGCCGGCCCGGAGAAATCGATGCCGGTGGAAAGATAGTCCATAAGGGAACACCCTGTTCCAGCGATAGCAGTATCCATCAGCAGACTCCTTACGTACCCCCATCCTATCATACCTTGCGGGCGCGCGGGGGCGGCGCACCTCCACCGGAGCGGCCGCACCCTGGCAGGGTCGGCTCGCCCCGTCTCGGGCCCATCCACCCTGGGAGAGGCAGCTCACCCGGACCGGCCGGGCCCCCCGGCAGGCCGGCTCACTCCGCCTGGGCTCGGGCCTCCGCTTTGGCGCGGATACGCTGATAGTAGTCGTTGGTGATCGGGTAGTAGCGCAGCACCACCACGCCCATGATGAAGAAGAATGCCGGAACCGGGCCAACCAGGAGACGAATCCCTATGATCGCGGCGTCGCTTTGTTCAACGACGACGCCGGCCACCGTTTCCCGGTATCCAAACGCCTGCAGGACGAACCCGCTCAGGGCGATGCCAAACGCCTGGCCGATCTTGGACATAAACGTCCACAGTCCGTAGTACACGCCCTCGCGGCGAGTGCCGTTTTCGGCGTAGTCGTACTCCACCACATCGGGGACGATAGAGAAGGGCATCACGTACTGCGTCGCAAAGCCGATGCCGGCGATCGCCATGATGATATAGGCGATGATTGGGCCTGACAGGTGGCCGATGAGAAAGAAGACGATCACGCTGGCGGCAAAGATCGACATCCCGATGTTATAGGACGCGCGTTTGCCGATGGTGCGGGAAATGCGAACCCACACCGGGATCCACAGAATCGCGCTTCCCAGGAGTATCGGGAGGGCGATCTGGAACGCGGCTTCATCCTGATAGACGAACCGGAAATAGTAGAGCATGCCACCCTGGATGATGTTTACCCCGGTTATGTGCAGGGACCAGGGAATGAGGGCCAGAAGAAACGGTTTCTGGGTGAGTACCTCACCATAGGACTTGAGGATGTTTCGGGGCGGCCCGCTGGGTACGTGCTGCTTCTCCCGGACGGTAAGCACCACGATCAGCGGCGAGATTGCGATAATCGCGCCGATTACCACGCCCATAGCGGTCCATCCCACCGTTCCCCCGCCAAAGAACGCCACCAGCGGTAGTACCACCCCGGCGCCGATAAACGTTCCTACCACGGCAAAACTCATGCGCCAGCCCTGTAGCACCGTCCGCTCGTGAAAGTCCTCGGTGAGATCCGGCGTGAGCGCTCCGTAGGGGACGTTGATCAACGTGTAGCCGGTATTGAGAATGAGTGTCGCTACCAGCGCCCATACGAAGGGAGCGCCCAGGGGAGGATAGAACATCATAACCATCCCGCCGAAGACGATCCACGCCCCGGCGAACAACCACGGGCGGCGTCGACCAAAACGACTGGTGGTGCCGTCTGAGATATATCCCACCACCGGATCGGTAACGGCGTCCCAGATCTTTCCGATCATAAGGGCCGTCCCCGCGAGTCCCGCCGCCAGCCCCACCACGTCGGTCAGGTAGAACAGAAAATAGAATCCGCCCATCGTGAAGAAGAGGTTGCCCCCCAGATCGCCTACCCCGTATCCGGCCTTTACTTTTCGGCTCAGTTGCTCCATGGAGTTCAGTGTAGCGACTCGAACCGCGGTGAGCGAGAGTTTTCCACCGTAAATCGTGCACACGACGGGCGGGAAATGGTACTTTGTGGGGCAATGCACGCAGCCTATCTTGAAGCGAAGCGGACGATCGATGATCGTTCAATGAATCCCACCGTCTGGCAGCAGATGTTGCACGCGGTGGCAGACAGTGAGGGCGATCCGTTGCGGATCGCGGAAATCGGAGCCGGTACGGGGACGATGATCGATCGGCTTCGAGAATGGGGAGTGTTGGATCCCGCGACACTGCGGGGTCGGCGCGTCCAGTACGACGCCTGGGAGATGAACGCCGACACTGCGGCGTTGCTGAAGGCGCGGGTAGAGGGCACTGCGGAAATCCACGTCGGACGAGTTCACGTGGGGGATGTTCGAGAGCGACGTAGTGATGAGCAGTTTGATCTGGTTATCGCCAATGCCGTGCTGGATCTGTTTGCACCCTCGGTGATGGCGGATTTGATCGACGCGATGCTTACTCCATCGGGTCTGCTCTACGCGTCGATCGTGTTTGACGGAGTAACGCTGATGGAACCCACGATTGATCCTGCGGTTGATGCGGAGGTGCTGCAGTTGTACCACCGGTCAATGACGCAGGGGTTTGGCCGGCGCCACGTGTGGGCCCTGCATGACGCGGGATTTGATATTCGAGGGATCGGCAGCTCCGACTGGATCATTCCCCCCCGGCGAGAGGGTCCCACCGAAGATGAGCGCATTCTGGTGGAGACGATTCTGGAGATGATGGAACACTCCGTGACGGAGCAGATCACCAACGGCGGGGAGAGCGCGATCAACGTGAATGATCTGTCCCGCTGGATTACACTCCGTCGGGAGCAGCTCCATCGTGGGGCGTTACTCTTTGAGGCGCACCAACTCGATTTTCTCGTCCAACGATGACCTTCGATCGCGCCTACCAGCGGTGGACCCTCGCCCACGCGGCGGTGATTGTGGCAGCGGTGGGTCTGGTTGTGCTATTTCGCGAGTTTCATGCCCTTGCTCCCCGTCCCGCCGTGGTTCCCGGCGTGATGCGCGTGCTCGCCGGGTGGAGCGCGGTGGCGCTGGTGGCGCTCTACGGGGCATCGTATCAACTCGCACCTCCTGGAGCGGCGCATCCACCCCTCCGGGGACACATAATTCCGGACGTTCTCACTGCGGTTCGGGGTATCGCCGCCATTGTCCTGCTGTGGATGGTGCCCGGCGTACCAACGTGGTCAGGCCCGGCGATGTGGGTCGTTGTATCCGTCCTTGCCGTGGTGGAGATAACTGATTTCTTCGATGGGCGCCTGGCTCGGTACTACGGACCGTCATCATTTGGGGCGCTCTGGGATATGGAGAACGACGCGCTCTTCACCCTGAGTCTCTCACTCCTCGTGTATGTCCGCTATGAAGTTCTGCCCGCTCTGCTGCTCCTCGGGCTCATGCGGTATTTATACGTCCTCCTGTGGCGGTTTCATCGAGACCCGGTCACCGTGTCTCCGGCGTACAAACTGTTTGCCAAGACAACTGCTGCCGCGATCGTCGTCACCCTGGTGGTAACGGTAGCACCGATCATTCCGGACGGGCTTCGCCGCGCCGCGCTGACAATAGTCCTGGCGATGCAGGTAGTGTCTTTCGGCTGGGACCTGGCGCTGCAGTACCGGGCGCTTCAGCTTTCGGGACCCCGCTGATGAGCGGTATCCCCGGCAATAATCGCGATCTGTATCTGCTGGTTGCCGGGAACACCGTCTCCACCTTTGGCAATTCCCTCTATCTCATCGCGGTAACCCTGCTTTTGAAGGAACTTACCCAGTCCGCCCTCGTTCTGGGGGTGTTTCAGTTTCTGGCGCTCTCTCCGGGATTCTTCCTGAGCCCGGTCACCGGGGCGCTCATTGATCGAACCTCCCGGTTGCGGGTGGTGATTACATCCGACGTATACCGCGGGGTGCTTATGGTAGGCGGCGGCGGTCTGTTGTTGATACCGGCGCTGCAATCTCCCTGGGTGGTGTTGCCCCTTTCGCTGGCCGCGGGGGTCGGGCACGCCTTCTTCGTGCCGGCGGCTCAGGCGCTTCTCCCGCTCCTGGTGGCGCCGGAGCGCCTGCCGGCGGCCAACGGTCTGCGGGCCGGGGCGAGTCAGGCCGCGAATCTCGTGGGGAACGCCGCCGGTGGCGCGCTCTATGTTCTCCTGGGAGCGCCGGTGCTGTTCATTGCCAATGGTGTGACGTTTCTGCTCTCGGCGTGGCAGGAGCACTTCATCGTACCGGATCATTGCCGGGTACCACAGGAACGCTCCTCCCCTCGGGAGATCATGGCATCCGCGGCGGCTGGGCTGTCGTTGTTGCGCTCGGATCGAACGTTGCGGCTGCTGGTGATTTCTCAGGCGGGGCTTTTCGCGATATCACCGATCCTCATGCTGGCTCTGCCCTTTGTCGTGATCGACGATCTCGATCTGGGAGAGTGGGCGCTGGGTATGTACTTCGCCGCTGCCTTGGCCGGGGGGATCGCGGTCTTTCTCGCGTTGCGGGGGCTCTCGGCGGAACGGCTGTTGCGCCGCCGGCTCCCGATCGGCGCCTATGGGGCGATGGCGGTGAGTTTTGCGGTGGTGGCGGGGAGTATTACTCCGGCGGGGCTGGCGGCGGCGGCACTTCTAACCGGCGGAGCTGCGGCAATCGTCTATCTCTATACGATCACGTGGATCCAACACCACAGCGATGAGGCGTTTCACGGGCGTCTGTTTGCGCTGCTGGAAGCGGCCACCTCTCTGGTAGCGCCGGTGAGTTATCTGTTCGCCGGAAGCGCTCTGGAGGTCTTAGGATCATCCCACCGGTGGGTCGCGTTTGCAGCGGTGGCGATCGCAACCGCCGGATGGACGATCATTCTCGTTGTTATGTGGCACGGACCGCATAAGAGTGGGGAATAAGCCGCTGCGTGAGCGTCTCGAGAACGGCACCCAGGGGTGCGTCCACCTTGAGGGTTGCGATTGAATCAGCACGCGTCGGCCCCTGGTTCACGATCATGAGCGGAATACCTCGACGCACCGCATAATCCGCGAACCGAAAGCCCGAATACACCGTCAGGGACGATCCCAGGACCAGCAGCGCGTCCGCCTCATCCACCGCTCGAAACGCCTGCGCCACCCGGGGAGCCGGTACGTTTTCTCCAAAGAACACCACATCCGGTTTGAGGATTCCCCCGCAGGCTGGACAGGGAGGGACCGTGAACCGATCGGTGATGGAGCGGGGAAGCTCTGCGTCCCCGTCGGGTGCAATCTCTGCAGCTTGATCCATCCAGCCGGGATTCGCGCCGACGAGCTCTGTTTGCACATCCTCCCGTGAGAGCCGGGTTCTACAGTTGAGACAAACGACCCGGGCCAGCCCGCCATGAAGCTCAATAACCGTGTCGGCCGGTGACCCGGCACCGTGGTGGAGCCCATCTACGTTTTGCGTAATTACGGTGCGGAAGAGTCCGGCAGCCTGTAACGCTGCTACCGCTCGATGTCCGTCATTTGGCCGCCGCTCGGTCATGAAAGGCCATCCCAGGCACGCCCGAGCCCAATACCTGCGGCGGTTGTCGGCGGAACGCATGAACTCGTTCATCGTTACGGGGGAGCGCTTCTTCAGGGCCCCTTGGGGGCCACGGTAATCGGGAATACCGGAATCGGTGCTTATGCCGGCCCCGGTGACCACCGTGGTCGCTTTACCTCGTACATACCAGGCGAGTTCGTCAATGAGTGGGGCGGAGAGCACCGGTTTGGAGCCGGTGTCCGCCGCGCGCGGTTTAGTGGTCGTGGCCTTCCGGTCCGTGGACATGGCCGTGGTCGAGCTCTTCCGGCGTGGCCTCGCGAACACCCTTCACTTCTACGTCAAAGTTCAGCGTCTGTCCCGCCAGCGGATGGTTTGCATCGAGGGTCACTTGCTCGTCTCCGATTTCAACCAGGGTCACTACCATTTCCTGGCCTTCCGCCGACTGAGCCCGGAACTGCATGCCCAACTGCAACTCCTCGTCCTGGGGGAGTCGCTCCCGGGGCACTTCAAAAACGAGCTGATCCTGACGCTCGCCGTATCCCTGCTCAGGAGCTACGGAAGCCTGCACTTGTTCACCTTCAGACTTTCCGGCCAACGCCTCTTCCAGTCCGGGAACGATGTTTTGGTGACCGTGGAGATAGGCAAGATCCCCGTGTTGCTCGGAGGAGTCGATCACCTCTCCGTTGTCATCCTTCAGTGTGTAGGCGATCGTTACGACCGCATTATCTTCGATATTCATCGTTGTTTCCTCCTCTGTCCGGCCAATCGGTGACGCACCGATGATCGGTACGTCAAAAATCCGCCGGGTCCCTGACCCGGCTTTGACTGACCAAATCAATGAACAAAACGAGCGTAGGGGGGATACCCGGGACCGGTCAAGGTAGCATGCGCGTCTCATGTGGAAGATCGGGGGTATGTGCGGTACGCTGGCTGTGCAATGGCCGGAATGCCCGCTTGTCTTGTGTTTATCGCTCTGTGACTTATAAGTTCCCGAGTGGTTATTACTTTTT
>CAZNRF010000077.1:0-11737 GCA_964575075.1 uncultured Spirochaeta sp.
GGACACCCAGGATGTGGGGGTGGCCTCCGCCGACGAGGAGGATTTTTTTCGTCCCTTAGGGTGGGTCACCGCCCGGGTAAAGGGGCGCTATTCGGTGGATTGTTACAACGACGCGCTCAACGCGGCGTTTACCGATCACGCCTCCCGCAAGGGGGTGACTCCGGAGGATGCGTTGCGGGCCCACGATCTGTTCGTGGTACACGTACCGTTTCACAAGATGGCAATAACCGGACTCACCAAGCTGATTGAGCGCCACTTAGGTACGGATCCGGCGGAAACCGCCCGGTTCCTGGACGATCACCACTTCAGCGACGGCATTGAGGCATCCCGCTGGGTTGGAAACATCTATTCCGGCTCGGCCTACATGTCGCTCATGTTCCTTTTGTGGAACCGCTTCCAGGCGGAGGGAACCGGTATCGTCGGGAAGCGGGTACTCATCGCCTCCTACGGTTCCGGAAACACGATGACGGTGCTCTCCGCCCGAATTGCCGAGGGAGCGCCGGTGATTATCAAGCGCTGGAATCTGGATTCCGTGCTTTCCGCGGCCACGCCGGTAGATTTTGACACCTATCGTACCTTTGTGGATCGTGAGACGTACTCCCTGGACTACGGACCGGTCACCGACGGCAGCGATGTCTCCCCTGAGATGTACTATCTCAGTTCAATCAGGGACGACGGATACCGGATCTACGACTATCGAGGCGCATGAGTTCTCACACCGCTTCTGAAATGAGCCGCCGCAAGGCGCAACACCTCGAGATCTGCGTCGACCAGGACGCCTACGCGGTAGAAACCGGCCGGACGCGGCTGGACGAGGTTCATCTCGTCCACCACTCCCTCCCCGAGCTGGATGCCGCCGCCGTTGATGCGGGGCTCGATTTTCTGGGACACCGCATTACGATGCCGGTGTTTATTTCCTCAATGACCGGCGGCAGTAGTGCCGGCTACCAAACCAACAAGGATCTGGCCTCGGTTGCCCAGCAGCTGGGTATTCCCGTTGGAATGGGATCGATTCGTATTCTGTTTCGCAAACCTGATGTTATTGAGCACTTCTATCTCAAGAAATACGCCCCGGACGTACCGGTCTTCGCCAATATCGGTGGCGTACAGCTGCCGGAGATGTCTCACCGGGAGATCTATGAGATGCTTCGCCGCCTGGAGGTGGATGGGATTGCCGTTCATCTGAATCCGGGACAGGAGCTGTTTCAGCCCGGGGGAGACCGGGATTTCTCCGGTATCTATGCGGCTCTCAGTGAGTTCATCGAACATGCACCGGTTCCCGTTCTCGTCAAAGAGACGGGCTTCGGCATCAACCCCCGAGAGGTACACCGCCTTCTCGACGCCGGCGCCCGATACGTGAACATCGCCGGCTCGGGAGGGACCAACTGGGTACGCGTGGAGGCGTATCGCCGGGAA
Source organism: uncultured Spirochaeta sp. (assembly GCA_964575075.1). Taxonomy (GTDB): domain Bacteria; phylum Spirochaetota; class Spirochaetia; order DSM-27196; family Alkalispirochaetaceae; genus Alkalispirochaeta. The sequence continues at coordinate 1,417 of CAZNRF010000077.1, forward strand.
GAGTCGGCGATGACGGCTGCAGCGGCGGAGTTTGACGAGTGGGGCCTCCCGACGGGATTGGTCCTGGCGGCTCTGGGCCGCAGCGTGCCGGGGGTACTGGCCTCCGGCGGCATGAGAACCGGTATGGACGCGGTGAAGGCGGTTGCCCTGGGAGCGGATGCGGTAGGTATGGCGTTACCATTCGTGCGCGCGTTGCATACCGGTGGCGTTGACGCCGCAGTGGATTTTGGAAAAAGACTTAAGTATGTTATCGAGACCGCCATGGCGCTGTGTGGATGCTCCAATGGGGCCGAACTGCGGAACGCACCGCTGTGGATGGAAGAAAAACTCCGGTCGGATGCGGCCGCCCTCGCCGCAGCCTGCGGAGATTCATACGAAACGAGGTAGCATGGCAGATACAGCAGTCAACCTGACCGACGAGACCCTGGAGCTTCCCCACAATTTCCGAAAACTCTCCGCCCGCCGGAAGCGGGAGGTACTCTCTCAGCTGCTCGATCTGGACCCCCATGAGATGTATGGATCCCTGGCCAACGAGGATCTCCTCGATCTGGCAGACGTCATGGTGGAATCGGCTGTGGGCGTGATGCCGGTGCCGTTGGGCATCGCCAGTGGCATTCGTATCGACGACCGCGTCTTCAACATACCGATGGCGGTAGAAGAGCCGTCGGTGGTGGCAGCCGCTACCTACGCGGGACGGTTGGTCTCCCGGGGGGGCAACTCCTTTCACACCAGCACCACCGGACAGGTAATGACCGCCCAGATCGCCCTCGACCAGTGGAGTCCCGGCGCCGATGGGCGCATTCGGGCCGCCGAGCGGGAGCTTCACGCCGAGTTAGTGGACATTCTTGGTCCCATGACTCGCCGAGGCGGCGGATATCGTGGGCTGGATGTCTCGGTCAGCGAAGACAGCGGATTGCTGGTGGTATATCTCCACGTGGATACCCGGGACGCCATGGGTGCCAATATCATCAACACTGCAGCGGAGGCGCTGCGCGCACCCCTCGAGCGCCTCAGTGGTGGCACCGTTCTGATGGCGATTCTCACCAACGCCGCACCCCGGCGGCGGGCGCGCGCTTCATTCACCGTTCCGGTGGCTCGCCTTACCCGCACCCCCTACGATGGAGAGACGATGGCCCGGCGCATCGTCCGGGCCAACGAGTTTGCCAACACCGATTCGCTCCGGGCAGTGACGCACAACAAGGGAGTCATGAACGGCATCACCTCCCTGGCGCTGGCCACCGGCAACGATACTCGGGCGATTGAGGCCGCCGCCCATGCTCACGCGGCGCGGGACGGTCAGTACCGCAGTCTCACCGAATACCACATCGAAGGGGATGCCCTCGTCGGAACGTTAGAAATGCCCCTCGCCGTGGGCACCGTGGGAGGGGCGGTAGGATTTCATCCCGTGACGAGCTTTGCCCTGAAAGTTCTCTTTCTCGACGATGAAATCGAACCGTCCGCGGACCGATTGAGTCGTGTCGCCGTGGCACTGGGACTCGCCCAGAACCTGGCGGCGCTGATGGCGTTGGTGAGCGAGGGCATTCAGAGCGGTCACATGCGGCAACATGCCCGCCGGCTCGCCTGGAAAGCGGGCGCCCGGGATGAAGAGCTCGCCCTTCTCGCGCGGCGCGTGTGGGACAACGGAACGTTCAACATTCACACCGCCCAGGAACTGCTGCACGCCCTGCGCACGGAGCGGTGACCGGTGACCTCGAGCGGTGAGCCCGAGATGGCTGGAACCACCGCAGCGGCGGTACCGGATTCCCCCGCAGTGGTGGCTGAGGCGCACCCGTCACTGGCGCTGGTCAAGTATTGGGGCAAGCAACCCGGGGGAGTCAACCTTCCCGCCACGAGCAGCCTTGGCGTCACCCTGGAGGCGCTTACCACCCGAACGGAGTGCCGCATCACCAATCAGGACTCCCTCACCGTTGACGGGAAGTCGGTGGACCCAGGAAAGCTGACCCCCTTCTTCGATGAAATTCGCGCCTATGCCGGGGTATCCCCCACCGCTTCCTGGGGCTTCGCCGCACGATCATGGAACTCGTTTCCGACCGCTGCCGGACTGGCAAGCTCCGCCTCGGGGTTTGCGGCGCTTGCATTGGCGACCGTGGCGGCCGCCGGGGGAGACACCGGAGATCGAGCCGCTCTTTCCGCTCTGGCGAGGCACGGCTCCGGATCGGCGGCCCGCAGCATCTTCGGCGGGTTCACCGCGTGGCGCGCAGGAGCGGTCGCGGCGGAGGAGATCTATCCGAAAGAGTGGTGGCCGGAGGTTCGCATAGTGGTACTCCCCTTGTCTGCCGCCTCCAAACCGATCTCTTCCCGGGACGCGATGAATCACACCAGGGATACCTCCCCGTATTACGCCGCATGGGTAGCCGACGCGCCGACGTTGTTTGATCGCGCCTATGACGCTGTTGCCCGGCGCGACATGGAGGCGTTGGGAGCGGTGATGCGCGCCAGCTATCTGCGAATGTTTTCCACGATGCTCAGCGCGGACCCACCGGTGGAGTACTGGATTCCGGCGTCGGTAGCGGTACAGCGGCAAATATCGGAACTACGCGCCGCGGGAGTAGCTGCGTGGGAGACGATGGATGCGGGCCCGCAGGTGAAGGTACTCACCACCGCCGCTGAGGCGGAGCGCGTTGCCCAGGCGTGCGCGGACTGGTGCAGCGGACAGCCGATAATCTCCGCGGTGGGAGACGCCGCCGGATTCGTGACGTCGAAAGATAGCCGCACTCCGCGGCAATGATTACCTTCACCCCACAATGTTTCAACGGTGGCAATGGTCCGTTCCGGCAAATCTGCTGGTAGCGGGAGAATACGCGATTACAAGCCCCGGCGGCGTGGGAGTTGCCGTGGCAGTGGAGCCCCGGGCCACGGCAACGGTCTTCCTGGCAGACCGATCGGCCCGACCCGGGCCGCACCTCGCCCAACAACCGGGAGAGATTGTCGCCCATTCCGGGGGTGGCACCGAGCGCATCTATCCCGACGCCGGGCACCACCTGGCGGAGGCGGTGATCGCCCATGCGGTGGGCCCCTCGCACACATCCCCGGTATCCGCAGACACACCATCGCCGCAATGGCGTATAGAAATCGACACAACTACCTTCTTCGACGCCCGATCCGGGGCCAAGCAAGGTCTGGGCTCCAGCGCCGCTGCGGCGGTGTTGCTTACAACGGCTCTGTTTCAACTTGGTGATCGCGATCCGGTTTTCCTGAAGGAGGACGTAGCCAGCACCGCTATTGCCGCCCACCGCGCGGCCAACGGTGGACGCGGCAGCGGCTATGACATCGTCACCAGCACCCTCGGTGGAGTCGTACGATTTGTGGGCGGCGCTCACCCGCAGTGGCAACCGAGCGGATGTGCGCGGCAGTGGACGGGTCATGCACTCCGTCTCTTTAGCTGGTTTTCCGGCACGTCCGTAGCCAGTTCGCATGCGGTGAGCCGATTCAATCAGTATGTCCCGGAGGGAAGCCCGGAGCGAACCGCTTTTATCGCCCGGAACAACGCGGTAGTGGACCGCATCGAGGGAGCCACCACGTGGGACGCCCTCTTTGAGGCGGTCAGCGACTCCCGCCGGCTGGGAGAAGAGATCGGAGCCGCCGTGGGCGTACCGGCTACCATTGACATCTGCCAACCTCACCGTGACGACGGTTGGGTGGTGAAGGCCAGTGGGGCCGGGAACGAACGGGCCGTAATCCTGGCCCAACCCAATCCGCGTCGTTCGGTTCCGCGACAAGCATCGGTTCTGCCGGTGAGCACTGAAGGACTTCGGTGGGAGTACGGCTCCGGCGAGGCAGGGCACGGCGTGGCGGGCCCTGGCGTGGCCGGCCCTGGCGGCGCAGGCCCCGCACCATGAGTACCGCCGATACCTACTGGGCGCCAGGTAAGATCCTGCTCTTTGGTGAACATTCCGCGGTTTTCGGCTATCCTGCGGTGGGGGCGGCGCTCCACCGGGGACTGAAGCTGACGGTGAAGCCGGCGTCGGCGATGACGCTTACCGTGACGGGATCATCCGATCCGGCGGATTCGGCCTCCCACACCGGCCTTCGCCGATTCGGAGTGTTCCTCCAGGAGTACGCCCCTCACCTTCCGCCATCGCTGGTAGAGATCACCTCAGACGTGCCGATCTCCAGTGGTTTCGGGTCAAGCGCGGCGCTGTGTACGGCGCTGGCGCAGTGGTCGATCGATGCGGAGACCGGCGGCAGGGGCGAGGCGCGCCTCTGCGAACACGCAGGCTCACATGAACGCCAGGTCCCGCACACGGGGACGTGTCGTGGAGAGGTGTGGCGCCGCGCCCACGAGCTCGAGCGGTTTTTTCACGGTACGCCCAGCGGAATTGATACGGGACTCGCCGCGCTGGGCGGTGTACAGGCGTTTCGTTTTCACCATGCCGCGGGAGGGTCGCTCCCGACGGCAACGGCTCTCTCCGACACGCTCCCGCCGATGGTGGTAGGCTCCGTTCCCCGCAACCGAAGCACCCGGGAGTTGGTGGCGATGGTTCGGCGCCGCCATGAAGAAAACCGGCCGGCCACTACGGCGATCCTCACCGCCCTCGGTGAACTGGCGGAGGAAGCGATCGCCCATCTCTCCGGCTCCGGCGGATCTCCCCAGATTCTCGGGGAGCTCGCCGCTACAGCCCAGGCGCACTTAACCGAGCTCAACGTCTCTTCCCCGGTGATAGAATACATCCTTCGCGCCGGAGAGACCGCCGGAGCTGTTGGCGGGAAACTGAGCGGAGCCGGCGACGGAGGAGCGTTCTATCTGGTGTGCCCCGACACGGATATCGCCACCTCGGTACGCTCCGCAGTTGCCCGGGTACTTCCACCGGGAGGCGTCGTATTCGTAATGGGAAAGGGAGGCAGCACCTCAGATATGGAAGCGCCGTCGGAGGTCGATGTATCTCAGCAGCGTCCGGTGGAGGACGACAAGCAAGCCCGCCGCCGGCAAGACCGCGAGTAGCACGAACCGGGACCAGGTCAGTTCTACCGTTCCCGCAGCATGAAAGGTAATCGTCAGGTCAACAACCGCCGTCATCATTCCCGCTCCCACGAGCGCAACCGATCCTTTGATAACCCCCGGGAGTCGCGGCAGCAGCAACCGGTGCAGTTCGACGATCATTCCAGCGGCGAGTGTCAGCGGCACCGCAATCGGGACAAACCAGTCCAGAACACCGTCGGATAGAAGATCCAATAAGGCCAGCATCACGATCGTGGTTGTTGCAGATCCTAGGAAGACGTGTAGCCACCGCGTAAAGAGCAGCGGAAACACCACCAGCGCGGTGCCGGCGATAACCGGAACGATCGCCACGGGGGACCAGGTAAGCCCCCCGTCGAACCCGAGGTCCACGATCAGCAGAATGATCGCCACCGTGAGCCCGATGCTCATGATACTCCGGCGAATCATCCGCCGAAGGACCGGCTCAACCGGAACCGGCTCGTCCAGGTGGTACTCGGTAATGGGTGGCTCATGCTCCGCCTGCTCCGCCGCACCGCACAGCGGACAGACGGCGAATCCCGGCTCCAGTTCCACGCCGCACCGCTCACAGTACATTACCGTTCTCCTGCATTTCGCCTCCAATTGGTTCGCGCCAGGCCCTGAGCGCCCCGGTTGCGCAAGGCCTCAGCCACCTGCTGCTCAATATCATGATCTATCCGGGTGCTTCCGAACGTGAGGGTGGTCGTGTCCCCGGTGGAAATCATGGTCATATTGACGCCGGTTGCCGTAGACGGCGGCGGCACAAACTCCATGCGTTCCACCAAAGGTTCTATCACCGTTGGAAACCGGACCACCCCCAGGTTAGAGAAACTGGCCGTATTCACTGCCTCGCCGCGCAGACGGTGTACCACGCGCAGAATGATATCCTTCGCCGGTACCGGACTCACCCGAATGAGGACGTTTCGCTCCGCCCGCACGTTGCGGCTAATCTGACGGCGAAGGCTGCGCGGGTCGAGGGCCCCTCGCAGTTGATGGTGCACTTTGGTAACGATCTCATCCAGTCCGTACCGACCGAGACGCTGGTCAACTTCCACCATGACAAAGACGAAGAAGTTTCGCGTCGTTCGGGACCCGGTGTGCGGGCGCATGTTCACGGGTATGAGCACGCGGATTGGTCGTCGATTGCGCTTGCGAGGAACGACGGTGTGGTAGCGTTCCGCCAATACATGGATAAACACCGCCAGCACGAATTCGGTGAGCCCCGCATGAAACTGTCCCGCGATTTCCCGCAGTGCGAGCGTTGAGTACGTCAACGCCGTGACATGATATACCCCGGGAGGCAGCCTCCGACCGTCTACATGCCACGCCGGAGAGAACACTTCCGGGTGTGGGAGACGGCGCTCATAGTACCTGCGGCTGGAATACTCCAGCTCTTCCGGCGGCGGCGGCTCACCGGGCAGCGGTATATCGCTGTTCTGCGCTTCCGCAGCGATCCGTTCCCGGGAGGAACTCTCCCACCCTCCACCTCGCTCTATGGCGTATGCCACCACCAGCGTCCGCAGGAACGAAAGCGCGCCGGTACCATCGGTGAGGATATGGGTAGTCTCAACGGCGATGCGGCGTCGGCGGACGAATACGGTGATGAGCGGCCGATTCGTGCGGTATCGGGGAACGTCAGTGCACGGCATACCGTCGTCGAAGTTCGGCTCACCCGGAGCACACTCCTCGAGGTAATGCCAGAAGATACCCCGCCGCAAATGTACCTGGAACTGGGGATACCGCTGCCAGGTAGCCCGCAACGCGGTCTGTAGCGCGGCGATATTCACCGGCTCCGACAGGACGACTGCTACGCGAAACAGGGTTGTGTATTTGGGGGAACGGATCGGAGGGAAGAGGCGGGCCAAATTGTCGAGGAGGTACCAGCGACGGCGGTACTCTCCTCGACGCGTATCAGAATCTGATGGTTCAGAGTCCCAAGTCAAACTGGTCTTTGGATTTGAGGTTGTCGAAGGCCTCCACCAGACGCTGGGTCATGCCTTTTTCACCTTCCACCATCCACTTTCGGGGATCGATCGTCTTCTTGTTCGGCTGATCCGGACCATCCGGGTTACCGATCTGCGCCATGAGGTAATCATGGTGCTTGTCCATGTACTCCCGTATGGGGCGGGTGTATGCCCACTGGGTGTCGGTGTCGATATTCATCTTTACCACGCCGTACTGCAACGCCTCGTGGATCTTGGACAGCTCCGACCCGGAACCGCCGTGGAATACCAGGTCCAGTGGCTTCTCTTCATCGAGACCGCGCTCGGTGCGAACTTTCTCCTGGGAATGCTTGAGGATCTCCGGCCGCAGCTTAACGTTCCCCGGCTTGTACACACCGTGGGTGTTTCCAAACGAGGCCGCCACCGTGAACTTGCCCAGCGGCTTCAGCGCGTCATACGCCTTCAGTACATCTTCCGGCTGGGTGTACAGCTTCGCGTTATCCACCTGGGTGTTGTCCACACCATCTTCCTCGCCGCCGGTAACACCGAGCTCGATTTCCAGCGTCATATCCAGCTTGGCCATCTGCTCGAGATACTCGCCGCTGGTCTTGATGTTGTCGTCCAGCTCTTCCTCGGAGAGGTCAATCATATGCGAGCTGAACAGCGGCACTCCGTGCTGTTTGTAGAACTGACGTCCCTCTTCAATCAGACCGTCAATCCAGGGAAGCAGCTTCCGGGCGCAATGGTCGGTGTGGAGAATGACGGGCACGCCGTAGAGTTCAGCCATTTTCCACACGTGCAACGCCCCTGCGGCGGCACCAGCAATTGCCGCCCGCTCATTGGTGTTGTCCAGATACTTTCCGGCGTTGAAGGCGGATCCGCCGTTGGAGAACTGGATCATAATCGGACTTGACGCCTCACGGGCAGCCTGCAGAGACGCATTGATGCTGCTCGAACTAATGACATTTACCGCCGGAAGGGCGCAACCGGTCTCTTTACAGTACGCAAAAACCTCTTGAAGAGCGTTACCAGTGAGAACACCTGGTTTTAGTTTCATCTTAGCCATGTATTTATACTCCTTACACGGGATTATGATTCATTGTAACGGTTGCAGTTGCTCACTTCAAGGTGACTGAGCGGATGATGCGCCGCTGTCGGGCCCGGTGAGGCGGCGGCGCTGCAACCGATGCATTATGGCCCGACTCACGCGCCACGGGAGGCGCGGCCCCACCACCGCCCACACCCGGGCCCCGGCGCCGATGGGAGCAACGGTCTTGCCACGAAGGATCGCCCGCACCGCCGCCTGCGCCACCGATGCGGCGCCGGGCAGCGCACCAAGCCGGGAGCGGTCCATCCCCGCCCCGCTGTGGAACCCGCTTTCAAACGGGCCGGGACACACCGCGCACACCCGCACACCTCGGGGGCGCAGCTCGGCATCCAACGACTGGGTGAACGTCAGCATCCACGCCTTGTCCGCATAGTATTCGCTCATGAGCGGGCCCGGAGAGAACGCCGCCACTGAAGCAACGTTGGCGATCGTTCCGCCGCCCCGCTCCACCATGTACGGTGCGATCCAGCGCGCCAGTTCCATCGGAACCTGCACATTCATCCGCTGCATCATGCTCAGTCGTTCCGGATCGCTCTCCACAAACGGACCAAAACTGCCGAGGGCGGCGTTATTGATGAGGAGATCAACTGAGCCGGGGTCGATCCCAATCCCGCTCAGAGCAACCTCCAGGCGATGAGCTACCTGCGGCTCACTGAGGTCCAACGGAACGGCAACGATGTTCTCGCCGATTGAATCCGATAGTTCCTGTAACGCATCGTGCCGTCGGGCAACCGCCGCGACCGTCCAGCCCGCCTCGCCCAGCACCCGGGCCAGTTCGCGCCCCAGCCCGGAGGATGCTCCGGTGAGAACCGCCGTGCCACCGGACTTGACCGCATCGTTCACAGGTAAACCCCCGGTCGCCGTCGCGGCACGATGATCGTCATCGTGGTGCCGATCTCCTCCCCGGTGTCTACCTTCACCGTACCGCCATGAGCCTCCGCTACCATGCGGGCGGTGTAGGTCCCCAGGCCGGTGCCCCCGGATTTACCGTGGGTCACATACGGCTCAAACAGCATACCCCGAATCTCCGCCGGAATAGCTGCCCCGTTATGGATGGCGATGGAGACCACCGGATCTTGTCGGGCCACCGACTCAGTTTCACCCGCCGACTCCGCTTCACCCGTCGACTCGATCGTGCCGGCAGGCGCGGTTTCGATCGTGCAGGTATCGTCCACCGCCACGGTAACAACGTCGCCGGCGGTGCACGCTTCTACCGCGTTTCGCAACAGGTTTCCCACCGCGTCCATAAGAAACCCACCATCACCCCACAGCTCGATATCGTACTGCTCCGCTAGAGGTTTTCCGTGGTACGTGGCAACGATCTCCACGCGATACGCGTCGCACACGTCCCGCAGGTTTCGAATCACGTCGCGCACGAGCTGCACAATATTTAGCCGCTCCCGATCCACCTCGTAGGTACCCTGCTGCATTCTGGTGTACGCCAGGGAGTTATCAATCTGCGCCCGGGCCCGCACGGCGGCCTCGTACATGAGACGAACAAATTCCTCCGCCCGGGGATCGAGATCCTCTTGTAACAGGTAGTCCGCGGCGGTGCGAATTCCGTCCAGCGGGTTACGCAGATCGTGCCGCAATACCCGCTCCACCTCATCACGCATCTGTTCCGCCCGCCGCCGATCTTCGGCCTCCCGCTCCAGATCGGAGATATCGATCACAAAGGTGATCTTCTTGGGAGTGCCATCAAAATCGATGACGTATGCCGCGCTGGCAAGAATGGGAATCGTTTTACCGGCTTTGGTCGTGATCTGCCAGCGGCCCTCCAACTCGTAGTGCCGACCCATAAACTCATCGTGCAAATGCTGCAGTTCCGTCCGCGCATCCGGGGGCACCACGGTAAGAAAAGACTGGCCCACCAGCTGCGCCGCAGCGTATCCGGTGAGCTTCTGGTACTGGGGATTCACGTATTCGTAGATTCCCTTGCGGTTGGTAATACAGATTGCGATCGGGGTAGAATCTATGATCAGCCGATACCGCGATCGCCCTTCCTCCAGGAGCTGCTTCCGGTTATGGTACGCCGCGTTGAGTGACTCCAGGAGCTCCCGGTCATCCTCGCCGGTATCCGCCGGGATCGGTAGTGGTTGAAACGTCCCGGCAACTATCTCCCTGAGCCACCGGGAAACATGACGCACAGAATATTCGCTCATCCGCTCCGTCAGACTCCCACGTTATGCACAGGTATTTCGGCCCCTTCACCGTTGGATGATCCGGACCACTCTTCCAGCCCTGCACTTCCACCGAGAATCACCACTCGCCCGCGGGTGATGCGCGACCCAA
>CAZNRF010000078.1:0-11665 GCA_964575075.1 uncultured Spirochaeta sp.
GTCCGTTCCGGCGGACGCTGCAGCGGGAGATCGAGGATCCGCTGGCAATGGAGATTCTTCGCGGCCGGTTTGGTCAGGGATCTCACATCGTCGTGGGCGTGCGAAAAGGAGAAATCGTCTTTCGTGAGAAAACACGCCCCGTGAAGAATATCACGCCCGACTCTGAAGAAGGGCAGAAGCCGCTACCTTCCGCCGAGGAAGGCGCCATTTCCGGAGCCGCCACCGACACCGGCCACGCCGGAGACGCCGGAGGGAGCCCGGAGCAGGACAGTACCCGATCGAGGCGCGATACAAACCGGGGCGACTTCCGTCTCGGTGACGATCGGTGATTCCGGTGGCACGCTGATGTCGCTGATGATTCGCCCGGTGCGGGACGCCAAGAGTCGGCTCGCCCGGGCGTTTTTTTCGCTTCCGGTGGGATTGTACGCCGACAATCCGCATTGGGTTCCCCCTTTCGTCTCAACGGTACGAAGAATCCTCTCGCAGAAGCATCCCTTCTTTCGCCACTCCCGCGGTGAAGCGTTTGTTATTATCGAGGGAGACCGCGCGGTGGGCCGCTTTCTGATGTTGGAACCGGTGCTGTATAACGAGTACAGTGGCAATCGGGATGTGCGTCTCGGTCTTCCGGAAGCGATAGATCGTGACGACGTGTGGGATGCGCTATTCTCCCACGCCCGGGAGTGGGCACGAGAGCGGGGCGCAACGAGGTTGATCGGACCCCAACACTTTTCCCCTATGGACGGTTCCGGCGTTCTGGTAGGCGGCTTCGATCAGCGCGCCTCCATGACGATGATGCCCTACCATCTGCCGTTTGTGCAGCGCCAATTCGAGCGCGGGGGATTCGAGAAGTACAAGGATTTTGTCTCCGCCATCGCCCGAGCGGAGGGCTTCGTCGTCCCCGAAAAGATCCGGCGGGTGGCGGCCCTGGCGAAGCAGCGTTCAGGCCTCCGGGTAGAGCACCCCCGGAGTGCGCGGGATCTTCGTCGTCTGGGCCCGGAAGTGGGCTCTGTCTACAACAACGCCTGGAGTGACCACCATGAGTTTCGTCCCCTCACGGAGACGGAACTGGCGAGCTTGGTGAGTGATCTGGTGACGGTGGCCACGCCGCGCCTGATCACCGTGCTTCGAGGACCAGATGGAACGCTCGCGGGCTTTGTGTTGCCCTTTCCCGATCTGAGCCCCGCCCTGCAGCGAGCCGGCGGCCACCTGGGACTGCGGACGCTTCTGGATGTGGCGCGGGAGCGGCGACGGGCCACCCATTGCATTGTCAACGGCTTGGGAATCCTCCCTGAGTACCGGAACCGGGGCGGGACGGCGCTGCTCTACGCGGACCTGGTGGATCGCCTTCAACGATCAGGCTTTCAGACCGCCGAGATGACCCAAGTCGCCGAGACGACGGACCTCATGTTGAGTGATCTCCAAACCCTCGGCGGCGAAATCTACAAGCGCCACCGGGTATACCAGATAGCGCTGTAGGGCGTACGCGGGGCTCGCGGCTCCGCACTATACACGCTGCCCGCCCCGCACACCTACACCTCCCCGTGATCCAAGAAGCTGTAATAGCCGCTCGGCGAGAAAATAATGTGATCCAGTAGTCGAATGCCGATGATCTCTCCCGCCTCGGTGAGTGACTGAGTAACCAGTCGGTCATCATCGCTGGGGGTGACGTTGCCACTGGGGTGGTTATGGGCACAGATAATCGCGGTAGCGCGGTCCGTGAGGGCCCCGGCAAACACCTCTCGGGGGTGCACCAACGTTCGATTCACCAGACCGATCGACACCACCCGAATACGCTCCACTTCGTGGGCGCCGTTGAGGGTGACGGTGATGAAGTGCTCCTGGGGCCGGTCCGCGTAATGCTGAAGCAACGGCACCGCGTCCCCGGGCTGACGAATGCGATAGTTCCGGGGCGCCATAACGCGCCGACCGAGCTCGAGGGCGGCGGCAAGTTGCGTCGCTTTGGCCGGCCCCATACCTCCGATCTTCATGAGTGCCTCTGGGGAGCTGTGGTAGTTCTCACGGTCCAGGACTGCCAGGACCCGTCCGGCCAGGGTGAACACATCGCAGGCGCTGCTGCCACTGCCGAGCACCACGGCGAGCAAATCGCGGTCGCTGAGGGTGTCCGCGCCGGCGGTCAGGATGCGTTCCCGGGGTCTCGGGAGCTCGGGTTCTTTTGGTATTCGGTTGTCTTCTTGTACGATCACACTATGTACACAGCCCTGAGTGGAACGTTGCTTTTTCTGGTGACACATTTCTGCTATATTTGTCGGTATGGGAGAAATCAAATCCGCTCTGGAACGAGCGTTAGAACGTACTCAGGATATCAAGAGTGATCCGGAATCGCTGCGGCGCCACGAGGCGGAAACCGAAGGAAAACGGTTGTACGCCCGGCTTCGTAATGGTGAGGATGTAGACATTGCGCAGGTCCTCAAAGATCAACCGAAAGACCGACGGCGGTGGATGCGGAAGGGCCTGTTCGACGTGGCAATCGGTAATCTTACGCTTCCGCAGAATCAGGGAGAGTTAGCCAATGTAGATACCGCGGAGGCGGTGCTGTCGGAATTGGTCCGGGATCGTGGATCGATGCAGGAGTTGATGAAACAGATTCGGCAGTTCTTCTCGCAGTACCTGTCGGACAAGCAGCAACTCTCGGACACGCTGCACAAGCAGTACGAACCGCGGATAAAGCAGAAAGAGCAGCAGTACGCCCAGCAGTATGGTCACCAGGTGAAGTTGGACCCAATGCAGGATCCAGAGTTTTCGCAGGTGATGCAGAACAATATGGAGCATCTTGACTCGCAGTACCGGGGAGCCCTGGAGGAGGTGTATAACCACTTGCGGACGATGTTCGCCCCGTAACCGTGAACCTTCCCCGTATCAAGCGCGGCACCGTCACGATTCTGTCCATCGATGGGGGAGGGGTCCGAGGACTCATCCCCGCGCTGATCGTGGAAGACATTCTGCGGCGGGTGCGCTTTATGCGAAACCGAACGGGGCGCTCCGGAGCGGTGGCACCTCACGACCTGTTTGATATCTTTGCCGGTACGTCTACGGGCGCGCTGCTGACGCTGGGGCTTACGCTGCCGAATCCATACTCCTCTTCGCAGATCGTGGATGTCTATCGGCGAAGATCGAGAGTGATTTTCCCGGTGACTCGCTTTGCCTCAGTGCTCGCGATGCGGCAGGCCTTCGCCGACAAATATGACCACCTCCCCCTCGAGATCGTTCTCTCGGAGTTGTTTGGTGATGCGAGACTCAGTCAACTCCGATCGAATGTGATCGTTGCCGCCTACAACACAGACGACCGCGGCCCGTTCTTCTTTAAGCATTACGGCTCGCAGGCAACGCGGCGCCGTCCAGCGGTACAAAAAGCGGCCGCTGAGAACGAGGATTTCTACGTGCGCGACGTTGCCCGGGCGACTACCGCTGCTCCTACCTATTTTGCTCCCGCTCAGGTGACATCCCTTGCGGGCAACACCTACAGTCTCGTAGATGGTGGCCTGGTTGCGAACAACCCGGCGCTCAGCGCCTACGTGGAGGCGCGCAAGCTGTACCGAGACGCCCGGAGATACGTCATCGTATCGATCGGAACCGGTCGCAGCGGTCGGCGATTTCGTCACGATGAGATTAAACGCTGGGGGTATCTGGACTGGGTTTCACCGCTACATGGTGTTCCCCTGATGTCCATGACGTGGGACGGGCAAAGTGAATCGGTGGCGCACGCCCTCAAGAGCCTGCCACGGGTGGAGTACTTCCGGTTTAACGCCGATTTGGGCCAGGTGAGCGAGGAAATGGACGATGCCCGGGAAGACAACCTGCAGCGAGTGGAGTCCCTGGCGCGCCGAATTCGGCTCGATCATAGCCGGGAGTTGCACCGCCTTGCACGGCTTATCTATCGCCGACGGACCCGGACGCTCCAATGATGGTGAGCCAGCTGCCGGGAATCGACAGCACCGGATAGATGTATCCCAACTGACTGGTATCGAATCCGACCACTTCGGTGGTGAGTCCAACCAGCCTCAAGTTCTCGTCCAGGGCGGCACCACCGGAGCTTCCTTCATTGATCACCGCATCCGTCTTGATGAGCCGTCCGAACGGAACCGTCTGGAAACCGGCCACCACGCCGCGGGTGTAGGTCACCGTGCTTCGTGACGCGGTGCTTCCAATCCACGGATATCCCACGAAGTGGAGCGTGTCTCCCAGGGCCACCGGCGAATCTCGCCGGATCGGTACCGAAGGAAACGCTCGGGGCGTTGGAAGCTCCTGCCCATACCGACCGGAGACGATATGCAGTAACGCCAGATCACGGTCTTTGGCGTGTTCAACGACCCGGGCTTGAAAGAGCTCTTCCGCCGGCAACCCCTGGTCTGCGGTTATTCCGATGGTGATGTTCTGCGCCGGAGCGTCGGCGTGATTCACGATTACGTGACGGTTGGTCAGAATATGGCCGTCGCTACTTACCAGGACCCCGGAACCGCCACCGTAGTCGGTCAATACCTCCACCGTTGCCGAGACTGCCCGATCCAACTCATCCCCGACGGCGGGATAGCGCACCGCAGTTTGTAATGACTCCGGCGGCCGTGCCGAGTCATGGACGGTGAGGGTGTACGGCGAAGGGAACACGTCGGATACCTGATCGAGTATCAGCAGGTAATACACGCCGGGGCGTAGCCGCGGACTGCTGTTCCGATCGATGGTGAGGGATTCGGTGGAACGAATCGACTGCGATCGGTGGTCAGCCTCCCATGCGTCGAGGGGTATTCTATCGCGACTCAGGAACAGGTCGAGATCACCGGTGGTCTCGGTAATATCGAGGCGGAGGGCGGACGTCCCGGTGGGAACATCGATGCGATACACATGCGCCATCGCCTCTTCCGGCTGCAGCACCGCGCCGACGGTTTCCGTCGTGGAGAGTTCTCTCCGTACCGTCGGTCGAACTACCGAAAAGGTAATCTGGTAGGGAATTTCCGTCAGCTCTTCTCCGTCTACCGTGGGCCGATCCGGAAGCTGGTAGAGCACCTCGAAATCATAAAAGCCACCCTCCAGCGCCGGTTCTCCCTGACGGCGCAGGGTGAGTGTCTCGTTGTATTCCGGCTGTTCGGAAAAGGCGATCAGCTCTCCGGAGGTGGTGTACATCGCGAGATCCAGATCTGCCGCCGCTTCTTCTATGGTGATCGTCAGCGCAAAAACATCTTCCGGCAGCTTTAACCGATAGGTGACCCCATGGTCGTCGGTGTCAACCAGAGGCACCGCGCCTTCCACCGCCTCGTTGATTGGAGGGATTCGGGTGCGTACCTTCTCTTGTCCCACTACGGGTCCCGTCAGCACAACGATGATTGCCAGAACCAGTGCCGGAGCTGACCCGACTGGAAGACGGTACCGCATGGAACACCTCACGCTGTGAATCGAAGCGCGTGTAACCGCCGCATCTGCGATTCGAGATTGTCCGCGCTCACATAGCGCGCCTCCCGAATCGTTTCGCGGCCGTCGACAAACAGTACGATTCCGGGAATAGTAAAGATCGAATACTCGCCGGCCGCCGCGGGAATCTCATCGAGATTCACATAATACGCTTCGGCCTCTGGGAGCTCCGCCACCATGTCGTTGACTTTGGGTTTCAGCGCGGTGCACACTCCGCACTCCGGCCGGGAGAAATACGCCAGGAGAAACGGTTTTTCTGCTATCAGCTGTTTCAATTCGTCGAGAGATGTAACGTCGATCATTGCGTATACCAGTATAGCGATATCAGTTAGCTCTATGCTATACTCCCCCGCCGCACAGATTGTTCGTCGTATAAGAAGGAAGTGATCATATGCCACTCAACGTCGGAATTGTCGGTCTACCAAATGTAGGCAAGTCAACCATTTTTTCAGCCCTCACATCAGTTCCTGCGGAGGCGGCAAACTATCCGTTCTGCACGATCGATCCTAACGTGGGCATCGTACCTGTTCCCGATGAACGGCTGGAACGGCTGACCGAGATTATCCCCACGGAAAAGGTGATTCCAACGGTGGTTGAGTTTGTGGATATCGCCGGGTTAGTGCGGGGCGCCAGCAAGGGGGAGGGGCGGGGAAACCAGTTTCTGGCCCACATCAGGGAGACGGGAATCATTGCCCACGTGGTCAGGTGTTTCGATGACGATGATGTAACGCACGTAGACGGCTCGATCGATCCGATTCGCGACATCGAAACGATAGATATTGAGCTGGCCTTGGCGGATCTGGAGACGGTGACCCGACGAGAGCAGCGCCTGGAGAAAGAGCTCAAGTCCCACGATAAAAAGGTTGCCGCCTCAGCGAAGGCGCTGCAACCGGTGCTCGCGGTGCTTACCGCCCATTTACAGGATGGAAAACCGGCGCGATCCCTGGAGTTAAGCGCCGACCAGTGGGCAATGATCTATGATCTACATCTGTTGACCGCCAAACCGGTGCTGTATGTCTGCAATGTTGATGAGTCCGGAATGGACGGGAGTTCTCCCTACGAAGCACTGGTTCGGGATCACGCCGCTCGGGAGGGGGCGGAAGTAGTGCGAATCTGTGGGCAGCTCGAGGCGGAAATCGCGGCCTTGGAGACGCAGGAGGAGCGGGATGCGTTCCTCGAGGATGCGGGACTGAAAGAGCCCGGTCTTGCCCATTTGATTCGCAGTGGGTATCGAGGGCTCGGCCTCCGGACCTTTTTCACCGCCGGTCCCAAAGAGAACCGGGCGTGGACGTTCCATGAAGGGGCTACCGCCCCGGAAGCCGCCGGCGTCATCCATACCGACTTTCAGAAAGGATTTATTCGGGCGGAGACTTACCATATTGACGATCTATTCACCTACGGCAGTGAGCAAAAGGTCCGTGAAGCGGGTAAGCTCCGCCAAGAGGGGAAGGAATACCGGGTGAAAGACGGCGACGTGATGTTTTTCAAGTTCAACGTGTAGACTCATCCACCGGGTTCAGGTTCTTCCCTTCCAGCAGTGACTGGTATCGTCGTGTAAACTGGCGCCATACCACGACAAACAGCGCCGCCAGTACGGGCCCCACCAAAAACCCGATCAGACCCAACCACGCGATACCGCCGATCGTTGACAGTAAGGCCAACGCGGGATGCAATCCGGAGCGGTCACCCAGCAGCTTGGGCTTCACCACGTTCTGGGTGATTGCGACCCCCACTGCACCGGTGACGATGATCATGATACCCGCCACCGGCCGGCCTGAGGCCAGCGTTATGAGACCCGCCGGGATCAGCACCAGGTTAGTACCGATGAGCGGAATCATCGAAAGAACCATGGTGATGACTCCCCACAGAAATGGACTGGGCAATTGAAACACCAGGAAGAGTATCGTCGCCAGGCTCCCTTCCATCAGCCCGATGATGATCGTGCTGATGAGTGTTGCGCTGGTGGTATTAAACGTTTCCGAGACGATCTGATCCATGTCCGTATTGCTCACCGGGATCGTTTCATATACGCGGTCTACCAGACGGCGGCCATCCACGAAGAAGAAATAGAGCAGGAGCAGAATGATTGCGAAGTTGAAGACGGCGGCGGTGATGTTTCCGATCGATCGCTGGGACACCCGCAAGAGGTAGTCTCCGGAAGTGGAGAGGATTTCCCGGATCGTATTCGTGATTTCCTCGGTGGAGAACTGGGATAGGAGCTGCCCGATCACCGGCAGGTCTTCCGCGGCGGCGACCAGGTCGGGGATGCCGATAGATGATTGCAAACTGCTCCAGTTCTGGCGCACATTTGCCACGGCACCGGCGAGCTCCGCGGAAACCAGGGTTGCCACCATTGCCACCGGGAGGGCCACCACCAGGAACACGGTGATGATCATGAGCCACGAGGCGAGGCGGGGTTTCCCGGTAGCGGCGGCTACACGCGCATAGGGTCGACGAAAGATGTTTGCAAGTACCAGGGCCAAAAACACGTCCAAAAAGAACGGTTCCATCAGACGCAAAAAAGCCAGTGAGAAGATAAGGAGTATCCCGATGAATACTGCTTCCAGAAATAGTTGTTCCGTCCGTGTCATGATCTCTTCAAAATAGCACAGGACATGCTAAGATGACTGCTATGTACCGCTTTGTGCTCCCGCTGCCCCCGCGCCGGGAGCTTCAGGAAGATTACGAGCAGCATGCGGTGGTTCTGGAAAAGGCGTTGCATGAGCTACAGCGGCGGATCCGTCGTACCGTAGAGCTGCATGATCTCCGGCCAACAATGAAATATCGCGTGAAGAGCTTCGATAGCTTTTATGAGAAGCTGCTTCGCCGCAGCCGCGATCTCGCTGAGGGGGATACCTTGCGCGTGACGGATCTGCTCGGAATCCGCGTGGTGTGTCCCTTTGTGGAAGATATCTCGCGGGTTGAGGAGATCGTACAGGATGCCTTTCCCGTCGATGAGGTAGAACGAAAGGGGTCTGAGCTGGCTACCGCTGAGTTTGGTTACTCCTCCGTACATTTGCTGACCACGCTTCCCGGAGATATCTGCGATAGCTTCCATTTGAACAACGAGTGGATTTGTGAGGTGCAGCTGCGGACGATCCTGCAGGATGCTTGGGCGGAAGTGGAACATGAGCTGGTCTATAAGGCGGAGCTTACCCCGCTGGACGGAAAGCTCCGCAGGAAACTCGCCGCTCTCAACGCGAATCTTACCCTCTCTGATATCATATTTCAGGAAATTCGCGACTATCAACGGTCGCTCCAGCACAAACTCATGAAGCGGCGCGAGAACTTCTGGTCCCAGGCGAGCGGGACGGAACCCACTTCGGAATCGAAAGATATCGAGTTGGATTCATTAAATACCGGCAGCGACACGATCGACAGCATGCTTATCAAAGCGCTCCACGCCCACAACCAGAAGGACTATAGTGGCGCGGAGCGGATGTACAGCGATATTCTGGCCTATCAGCCACAGGACCACGTGGCGGCGGTCATACACAGCCATCGCGGGATGGCACGGTTTGCCTTGGGAGATCCAGAGGGAGCGCTGGAGGATTTTTCTTCGACGATTCGCCTCTCTCCTCATACCACGCGGGCCTACTACTACCGCGGTGTGGTGCATCGCCATCGCGAGCACCGTCAGAAGGCTCTGGCCGACTTCTCCCGCTGTCTCGAATACGATCCGTACCATTTGGAGTCGCGTATCGCCCGGGCGCAGGTGTATCGGGAACTCGGGGATATCGATGCGGCACTGGCTGACTATCATATGGTGGAGAACCTGGAACCGGATCATCCGCAGCTTCCGGCACTTCACCAGGAAATTCACACGAGTTCGGAGAATCACACAGATGAGACAACTATTCGCGAGTGACAACGCTTCACCGGCCCACCCGGCAATTCTGTCCGCCTTAAGCGAGATCGGCCGGGATCACGAGATATCCTACGGTGACGATCCGGTTACCGTGGACGCGCGGAAGCGGATCCAGGAGCTTTTCGGCACGGATTGCGGTGTGTATTTCGTGTACAACGGCACTGGAGCGAACGTGGCGGCACTGCAAACGATGGCGCGCTCATTCGAGGCGATAATCTGCACCGAGATGTCCCACATCAACGAAGATGAGGGGGGCGCTCCGGAAGCGATCGGAGGGTTCAAGCTCCTGGGCGTACATCGTCCCGATGGGCGACTGCTCCCGGAAGATATCACCCCGTTTCTCGCCCGTCGCGGATTCGAGCACACCAACCAGCCGGCGGCGATTTCTCTCACCCAAGCCTCTGAGGTAGGAACGGTATACTGGCCGGAAGACGTGCATCGCCTTGTTTCGGCAGCTCACGATGCGGGGCTCACCGTTCATATGGACGGCGCGCGGATTGCCAACGCCGCCGCCGCGGTGTGGGAGCGGGCTCAGACAGATGGCGGCAGAACGCCGCTGACGCCTCGGGAGGCGTTGCGGGCGGTGACGGTCGATGCGGGAATCGATGTCCTGTCCTTTGGAGCTACCAAGAACGGGCTGCTCTTCGGGGAGGCGGTGGTGTTTTTCAACCGGGCTCTGGAAGAGACCTTCCGCTTTTTTAGAAAGCAGACAACTCAGTTGCACTCCAAGATGCGCTACATTTCCGCTCAGTTCATTCGATACCTCGGCGATGACATGTGGATGGAGAACGCCCTCCGGGCGAATCGTCTCGCACAGGAGCTGAGTCGCGGTCTCGCGGAAATTCCCGGATATCGGGTAGCTGTGACAACTGAAGCGAACGGTGTGTTTGTAACGATGCCTGCCGCGGCGATTGCGCCGCTTCAGGAAGAGTTCGGCTTTTACCTATGGAACGCTGAAACGAACCTGGCGCGGCTCATGGTATCATGGGATACCACGGAAGCCACGATAGCAGCGTTTCTTGATCGTGCGCGATCGAATCAGGCGTAGGCGCCTGAGCTATTCCGGTTGGTTGCGGCGCTCCGGGATCTGCTGCACCTCTACCGGATCCTGCTGCGCCTTCTCTTTCGAGAGAAACAGGCCACAGAAGCACTGTCCGTACTCCTCAATGTCTTTCTTGGCGTAGACACAGGGACAGACGATATCTTTATCTGCCCGGCGGTCTCCATCGCCGTCACGACAGGGGCATAGGTAGTAGCCGAAGCGGTTCGCGTTGGTAGTGAGGCCTTCAGCAATCGTTTCCCGAAACTCCGTATCCGGATTTGCCACCCACCCGTTGTGGGCCGCGGCGTTCTGAATGAACTTCCGGGTTTGCTCGATCGTTCTCTCTCCCATATCCCGGTTACTCCAAATCGAGGGCTCGGGCCCACACCGACTCGGTGAAACCGGAGTAAGCACGCTGATCATCTACAACGAGAATCGGGAAAACTACAATATTATCAAATCTCTCTGATAATTCTCGCTTCACCGACCGCTTGGTTTCCAGATCGATCTGGTCAAGATGGGTGTAGCGAAACTGAACACCGTTATTCTTGAGGTACTCGATCGCCCTGCGGCAAAAGGCACATGTGGAGAGGGCATAGACGATCACGTCATGGTCTTGCCGATCACCCTTCACTGTCTTGTAGTTTACCTGGTCAATTGCACGTTCCACAGGTACAGTGTATTGCTTTCTCCGCCCACCATCAAGACAAACGTCACCTTTGCGATTTCCTGCCGTGTTTGACACCCCCCGGGGTCGCTGATATAACAGCTCTTCATGAAGGTTGTCATCGTCGGCGCGGGAGCGGTGGGTTTTCAGCTGGCCAAGCAATTGATCAGCGAGAAGAAAGACGTCGTTCTGATCGAGAAGAATCCCGATGCCGCCGGCCGGGTGTCCAATGCACTGGACTGCATGGTTGTGACCGGTGAGGGCACGAACCGAGAGATCCTGCGCCAGGCGGGTACCGCCACTGCGGATTACTTTGTGGCAGCCACTGATTCTGACGAGGTGAATATGATCGCCTGCGGAATCGTCTCCTCCGAGTTTCAGGTGAAGGCCAAAATCGCCCGGGTACGCAGTTTTGACTACCAGGCGGGAAAGCTCTCGGAGAAACGGTTTCTCGGTATCGACTTTGTCGTCAATCCTGAGATCGAAGCGGCGCGGGCGATCATGCGAGCAGTGGATTTCGGTGCCGTGAGCGATATCATGGCGTTCGAAAAATCTCGTGTCCAGATTCGCAACGTAGTGGTTGATCGGGATGGTCCCCTCGCCGGCCGCACCTTGGAAAAGCTCTCGGAAGTGTTGCCGGGCTCGTTTCTGGTTGCGGTGGTGGTTC
>CAZNRF010000079.1:0-11636 GCA_964575075.1 uncultured Spirochaeta sp.
TATCCTCGGCAAGCTTCACGTCCGCTTCGTCACCTTTGGTGAGGCGGATCGACTCGATGACCTTACTCTTGAGCGCATCACCGCGAACGAGCTGTGCGTTCGAGATCACTTTTCGCGCGATCGACCGCTTGGTATCCAGAGACCCGTCGTACTCCACCGCCATAGCCGCATCTAGAAGCTCCCGCTGCTGGAGGATCATGTTGACCAGGGTCTCTCGGGTGGGAGTATCGATGTACCCCACATACCCGCCACCAAACCCGAAGTGTCCCTGAAACGCCTGCGCGTAGTGTTGCCAGTCAAATCCGCCGTTGTCGGTGATAGAGCGAAGTACAACCATCAGAGATTCTCCATACATGGAGAAATCTCCTGCATGGCGCCCTGCGTGGGCAAAGTAGGACGGGACTCCCTCATAATTAGCCGGGTCCGGCTCGGTAAACTCCGGGGTATCGCCTCCGGCGCGCCGCACCCGCGGCTGAGCGTAAATCCAATGCAATCCCATCGAAGCGGCGTCGGCCACCGCTGCTCCGAAGAGCATCGCGTTTCGCGGTGATTTGTGTATATTCATGTTGCGTAATGTATGGGCAACGGGAACGGAAGGCAAGCCGTCGGGCGCGTCGGAAGTGTCGGACGCGTCAATTGTCGAGAACCATGATCTCTACGCGCCGGTTGCGGCTGCGGCCCTCCGCGGTGTCGTTGTCGGCGATCGGCTCCGCAGCTCCCACGCCCCGATAGAGGATTCGGCTGGGATCGCGCACTTCGTTCTCGAGAAAGAACTCACCCACCGCCCGGGCTCGGGAGACGGAGAGTTGTTCTCGACCGGAGGCGGTGCCCGCCAACGCGGTATGGCCGGTAATGAGCAGATCGTTCTCGGGAAACTCCGATAGAATCTCACCGATAATCGTCAGCCGATCCTCTTCATCCGGGAGGATCCGGGCGGAATCGGGGGGAAAGCCGATGCGCTCGAGGATGAGAACGACCCCTTCCTCCTGGTCGGAGACGCGGGTATTCTCGATTCCCGCCTCGTCCAGGCGAGCCTGGAGCGCTGCTACCACTGAATCCCGCTGGAGCGGAGCCGCAGACTCCACCTCTACAACGGCGTTACCCTGATAGGTAATGGTCCGTCCGTCGGAAAGGCGGAATTCGATCCAGTACTCTTCCTCACTGCCCACCATGCGTCCTCGCTGATTGTCCCAGTAGAGGCGCTGCTGGGATTGGCCGGTGATCGCCTCAGGATACAACCTCGCGTCCCGTTGTTCCCGATGGGCTATGTTGTACTCGGCGTGGATAAGATCTACCTCGACGCCCCGCCAGGTAGTGACACCGGCGTACTCGTAGGATACCGGAAACGAGAGCCGCAGCGGCTCAGATACGTTGTATCCCCGGGAGAGATCGTGAACTTCCCGCGCCTCAGCGGTCCAGGTGTCCCCGGGTGACACCGCCTCCTCGGGAAAGATCGGTATATTTCGGGAGACCGGCATAATATAGCGTTCTTCAATCTCCATGAAACCGCGGGAATCGCGGAAGAACTCGCTGCGGTGCTGGGACTCGAGCCCCACGGGTTGGCCCGCCCGGCGGGAGCTCTCAGTAAGGGCAAATACTGCTACGTAGCGACCACGGTCGTCGGCTGTCCCCCGCGGCTCAACCTGCACCCGGGTTACGATCTCCGCATCCCGCACGGCGTATCCATTGAGGAGTATCGTCTGTTCATTTATCGAGACGAGGCGGTAGTCCGCTTCATCCTCTATGTCAAAACGAAATTCGCGGGTGATATCAGGATCCTGGTTCACTTCCTGCGTGGTGGCGGGGGTCAGAACCAGTATCATCAGCAGCGCGATCCATAGAAGAGGTCGAACCGTATTCATATCACCATTGTCGGCATAGGGGGCGATCAATGAAAGTCTCTGCTCTCAACAGAGACCGTTTCGTGGGGCAACTGCGCGTTCCACACATCCTCAACGACGAGGTGCACCACCCCCTCGGCGTTCTGTACGGTGCCCCGGACACCGAGAAACGATGCGGTAAGGAGTGTAGATCGGAGCGCAAGAAACCGCGAGTTCCACACCACCAGGTTTACGAATCCCGTCTCGTCTTCAAGGGTCATAAATACGGTTCCCCCGGCGGTGGAGGGGCGTTGGCGGCAGATGACCATTCCCACAACAGACACTCGGCTTCCGTGGGCGATGTGGGTGAAGTCTGCGGCGCTGGGGTACGCCCGCTCCTCGAGCCAGGCGCGGTACGGTTCCAGAGGGTGCGCCTCAGTGCTGTGAATACCCGCCTGATAATCCCAAACCACCGCTTCATGGGGGGGAAGAACGATCCGGGCTGAAGGAGGCGCCTCATCATAAGGGTCCGACTCGGCCACGGTGGTGGGACGGACGGTACCGCTGCCATGAAGCGCGTCCCACACGTTTGCCCTCCGGTTCGGATCAAACGAGCGAAACGCCCCAGCCTGGGCTAATGTCACCCGCACATCTGCAGACAGGCCCGCCAGGCGAGAGAACCGGCGTGTTCCAGCGCTTCCGCTATCTTTCCATTGCTCCACGTCTTGCATCTCGAGAATACGGCGCCCCTCTTCCTCTCCGAGACCCTGAATGAACCGCAGTCCCATCCGCACGGCGAACGAGCTCTCCCCTTTCCCATCTTTCAGCGGTTCCAACGTACACTCCCACCTGCTGAACAGAACATCCACGGGATGAAATACTACGCCTCGGCGGCGACCATCGGAGACGATCGTTGCCGGGCTGTAGAATCCCATGGGCCACGCGTTCAGCAAAGCGCAGGTAAACACGGTTGGATAGAACGCCCGAAGCCATGCTGTGGCGTAGGCGATCAAGGCAAAACTGGCGGCGTGACTTTCCGGGAACCCATACTCCCCGAACCCTCGGATTTGCTCAAAAACCTGCTCCGCGAACGTCCGATCAATACCGCGCCGTACCATCCGCTCAATAATGGTCGTCTGGTGCTGTTCGATTCTGCCGGTCTGGCGCCACGCCGCCATATCCCGCCGGAGCTGGTCCGCCTCTCCCGGTGTGTAGTCCGCAGCTACCATTGCCAGCTTCATCACTTGTTCCTGAAACAGGGGAACTCCCAGTGTCTTGGCAAGGATCGGCTCTACGTCGGGATGCGGGTACTGCACCGGCTCTTCACCCCGCCGACGGCGCAGGTAGGGATGGACCATCCCCCCGGTTATCGGGCCGGGCCGCACGATGCTGATTTCTACCACCAGATCGTAAAACGTGCGTGGCCGCAGCCGAGGTAACATCGCCATCTGCGCTCGGCTTTCGAGCTGGAACACTCCCACCGTATCCGCGGCACGTAACATGGCGTATACTTTTGGTTCATCCATAGGAATGGTCGCCATTGTCATCGAGACATTGAGGTGCCGTTCCAGCAGACGAAACGCGTAATCGAGATGCGTCAGCGCCCCCAACCCTAACAGGTCCACCTTAAAGAGGCGCATTCCCTCGACACCATGCTTATCCCACTGAATAACGGTGCGCCCCTCCATGGTGGCGTTCTCCTGGGGCACAATACGGGCAACGGGATCACGCCCCAGCAAGAACCCTCCAGGATGAATCGATAGATGCCGAGGCATCCCGATAATCTCCGCCACCACCCGGAGAAACGCAACAACCCGCGGTCGGCTGGTGTCCAGTCCTACCCGCTCTGCAGCTTCCGCGGGCGACATCTCCCGGTGGGAGAGCAGTTTCGTCATCTGATCCAACATAATCGACGAATACCCAAAGGCGTTTCCCACTTCCCGAACCGCGGAGCGACGTCGAAAGCGCACCAGATTTGCCACCATAGCGGCCCGATCTCTCCCGTACTGCTGGTACACGTGTTGAATCACTTCTTCCCGCCGGCGGTGTTCAATATCCAGATCAATATCCGGCGGCTCGGCGCGCTCCCGGGAGATAAAGCGCTCAAACAGCAGATTCATGTGTACCGGGTCTACCGCGGTGATGCCCAGGCAATAACACACCACCGAGTTGGCGGCGGACCCACGGCCCTGACAGAGAATCCCGGTGCGCCGACAGAACATGACGATCTCCGCCATCGTGAGAAAATACCCGCTATAGTCCAGCTCTTCGATCAGCTCCAATTCCCGATCCAGCTGGGTAACGATCTTCCGTGGGAGACCGGACGGATATCGCCGCTCCGCACCGACGCGGGTCAACTCTCGAAGCCATCCGATGTCACTCCACCCATCGGGCCTCGTCTCGCTGGGATATCGGTACTGAATCTCGGAAAGGGAAAACCGGCACTGCTCGGCGATACGGCGTGTCTCGGCAACCCACTGGGGGTGGTCTCGGTACATATACGCCATTGAATCGGGGGTCGGGACGGTAAAAGATGCGTTGGGGAGCAGCTCCTGGGCGGCCTCATCCAATGTGGCCCCGGTGCGTATACAGGTCATCACATCCTGAACCTCCCGGCGGGAGGGATGGTGATATAAAACGTGAGGGAGCGCCACGAGCGGCACACCAAACCGATCCGCCCACGCCCGAAGCCGCCTCTCGGTTTCCTCATCTTCCGGGCGGAAGTGGCGGGAGATTCCGATCCATGAGCGTTCCGGAAACGCCGGCAACAACGCCTTCAGGGCGGTCTCATCGCCGCTGTCCTCCGTCCAGATCATGAGGACATCCGTGCTGAACTCCCGTACTTCCGCCGGTGTCACCAGACTCTGCCCCTTGGGACGACGCAATCGTCCCCGGGAGATCAGCTCTGATATGTTGCCGTACCCCTCAGCACCGGCGGCGTACAGAAGAATACGAAACGAGGGGGGAAGCGCGGCTTCCGTCTGACCGGCCCCTCCCTCCACCGGTACTTCAGCCGCAACCGTTACTTCCGCCCCAATCAGCAGGTGAAGTGGCGTCTCCCGCGGAAGCTCCGCAACCTGCTGCCACGCCTCCACCACTCCCCCGAGGCTGTCCCGATCAGTGATTGCGATACCGTAGCACCCCTCGGCGGCGGCGGTGGCTACAAGCTCCTGCGGATGGGACGCACCAATCAGAAAAGAGTGAACGCTGGTACACCAGAGCGGGACAAACTCTGTACGGGGTGTCATTCAACATATCCCTGCAGGAAAAACCGATGTCCCTCCCGCCCCTCGCGTCCCCTGGAACGCAGCCGGTAGATCCATATCTCCCGACCATCAGATTGGAGACGATACTCGTACACCCGATCCTGTGATCCCCCGTCCCACCACGCTGAAGATAGCAGGAATGGACCACTCACGCGGCGCCCGGGCTGTACCAACATGGCGTCTTGAACCGGAGGTGAGGAGAGAAAACGCCGCACCCGAATAAGAGGGGACTCCTGGGGCACGTCCTCCGATCGGTCGTGCAGGAGCAGTTCCCGCCCGTGAGCAATCGGCACGACGGCAAATCGTTCTTCCGGAAATCTCCCCGGTTCGATCACAACGCGGGAACATATCGCCGATCCCAACTCCGCCTGCAGAGCAGCGATCGTGCGGTCCAGCAGATCCGGAGAGGGGGCGGACACCACCGTCCTCGCGTGTGAGTAGGTTCCGGCGGAAAATGAAAATTCTTCCTGTTGAAACTCTCCCGCACTGAGCTCCACATCCACCCGAACGGCGGTAACGAATGAGCGCTTCAGCTGGATGTGCTCCAACCGCATAGCTACCAGTGACATCAGATACGATACATCCCGAGTAGCGCGGCCGCAGCGTATATGCTCTTCCAGGGACGGCTGCCGTTCTCGGTCAAGACCGATCACCAGCACAGATATCCACTCACCCCGCTTGGCCAGCGCAGAGACGGTGCGTTGAATCAACGTTTCCAGGGCCCGCTCCACCGGAGCTCGAGACATAACCGGAGGCTCGAACCGCCATACCACACCGCGTTCCAGCGGCGTGTACTGATTCTGGATGGGGAGAGACTCAAAGGCGCGCGTACAGAACGTCCGGAACGCCACCGTCTGAGATGAGAAGCGCGCCTTCACCGAGGAAGCCGACGCATCAATCAGGTCGCCAACGTGGCGAAACGCCACCATGGACAGATGATCCTGATCGCGCTCCGGCAGTGGAAGCACCCGCAAAGACTGCCGGCGCATCCACAGGTGCTCTGCGGTGAGAGAGGAGAACATGACCGGAGCGCTCTCCTGCAACGCCGCGAGCATCGTACCGGGCCGCGTCCATCCCCGAACCACACGGATCTTCCATCCAGCCGCAGTGCAGGCGCGACCAACCCCCCGCAACCACGCACCGATTCCCCCAAACAGCCGCCCCGTTCCCGAGATATCCAGCCAGTACACGCCCTCTACCATTTCCGAGGCCTCCACGGCGGGCGCAAATCGTTGTAATAGCGTGCGGATCTCACGATCGGCCCGGTGACGCGCCTCATCGGGAACGGCGCCGGCGCGAACATTCTCCGAAAGAGACAACGCATGAGAGTACGCCATACCGACTCGTACCCCGCAGGCCGCCGCCGCCCGATTACACTCGAGAATGCGGGCTCCCGGCTGCTCATTCCGTACAATGACCAGGGGTACGGTATGATCCACCCGCTTCTCGCGCTGCACCACCTGCATCGCGAAATCGGTGACGCTAACACATACCAGCGGGGCGACCGACATGGACGGAACCTTGCCGAAGGGGTATACGTGACCGTACAACCTCTACCGTTATGGTGGATGATAGGACTGTATCTAATTGTACCGTGGTGCGCACGTGCACGCGAATCGCCGGAGAAAGGGCTCCGACATTTCCCGGGGTGAGGATCACAACCGTTGCTCCTGAGTGGCGGCACAGGTGCATATACCGACCAAGCATACCGGGAGATAGATCACCATCCTGGCCACCATCGAGCACAATGAGTGATGCGATTCGCCCTCGCAAGAATCGATCAACCGCGTACATGCGATGCTCCATCTGTGGGGCTCGGATGATACAGAGCCGCGAAGGCTCCACTCCCGCATGGAGGAGGTCCACAGGAAACGGTATTGACCGGTCATCTCCGGCCCACACCACCGGGGCCCGGGACACCTGCTGAAACCTGGCCATGAGCTGCACCGCCACCGTGAGTGGAGCAGCCCCGGACAGTTGTACAATAGAACCACTCAGTATCTCCGCATCACCATAGAGCAGGCGCTCCGCACCGGTGGTGGCGGAAGCACGGAGAGGATCAATAAGCCGTGATGCTTTCACAAGCCCTGCATGCATACCGGTAAAATACTATACATACGTTTAGCTTGCAACCTACTTTATCTTTTGAGGTCTTTCGTACTATATTCATTCCTGAGAAGGAATACATGCATCATGTCGGTCTATCGGATTCACTTCACCTGGAAAGACAAGCCTCGTACGCTTCGTGCTCGTACTCTAGATATGACTCATCCGTACTTTGTGTCGATGCGAGGATTGATCTTTCCCGAATCCAGCTCGGTTATTATCGATCCCAGTGAGGATGAGCTGCATCGTGACTTCGGTGAAGCGGAACATATTATGATTCCTTTTCAGAACGTATCTCTCATTGAGGAGCTGCCGGATCGTCCCACCTCGGATACCGGCAAAGTAATCCCATTTTCCGCACCCGAGGAACACACCGATGGATAAACAAGACACCAGCGCCTATGTCCTTTCCACCCTTCGACAGATTATTCGCGCGATAGATATTCACTCCCGGCAACTGTCCAAAAAGTATGGCCTCACCGGGCCTCAGCTGATTGTGATCAGTGAGATCGGCCAGTACGGGCCCATGACGATTGGAGAACTGGCGCGCCGCATCAGCCTCAGTCAGGCTACGGTGACAACCATTCTGGATCGGCTTGAGCTAAAAGAGCTGGCCACTCGCGAGCGTGACAGCCGGGACAAGCGTCGCGTCTATGTGGCGATAACCGACAAGGCACGAACGATACTCGAGAGTCATCCCAATTTTCTTCAGGATGCGTTTGTCCGCCGATTTAACGCGCTGGAGGACTGGGAGCAAACGTTGATCCTCTCTTCAATTCAACGTCTCTCAGCGATGATGAATGCCCAGGACCTACCGGCGGAGGCCTACGAGCTAGATTCCGAGATATAATGGAAGAGCAACATCGCGAGGTCATCAGCGAACTCGATAACGAATGGCATACCCTGAAACACGGTAACCCCGTTCCCGGATTGTACCCTCAAACGGGAACGGAACTGGTGAAGGTGCGGGGCTCA
Organism: uncultured Spirochaeta sp.; assembly: GCA_964575075.1. Taxonomy (GTDB): domain Bacteria; phylum Spirochaetota; class Spirochaetia; order DSM-27196; family Alkalispirochaetaceae; genus Alkalispirochaeta. Next base: position 8,168 of record CAZNRF010000079.1, read on the forward strand.
TCCCGTATTGAGGCCGATCAGTCCATTACGACCTATGAGATAGTGGTTTCCGACGGAGGAACGGTAGTAGGCCGGTATCGCGTGATCGCGGAGGAGAAACTCGCAGACTACACGGCGGGCTATAAAAATGATGACAACAGCCGGGAGACCCGCTGATATGGCAGTAATCGTAACGGGAAGCAGCCGCGGTATCGGCCGGGAGACCGCCCGGGAGCTCGCCCGCCGCGGCGTCACGGTGGTACTCAATGGACGCGATCCCGAGCGGCTGCAGGCTACCCGGCAAGAGCTGTGTAGCGCCCTGCCGGATGCGGCGGTGTCCGCGGTAGCCTGCGACATTTCAACCCACGAGGGGGCCCGAGAGCTCGTCCGCCACACGGTGGAAACGTGGGGACGTATAGACGGCCTCATTAATAACGCCGGTGTCTCGATGCGGGGGGCAATTGACGATCTGCAAGAAGCAACCCTCGACCAGTTAACCCGGGGCAATTTCCACGCCGCGGTGCTTCCGACGGTGGCAGCTATCCCGGAACTCCTCAAAACGGAAGGGTCGGTGGTATTCGTATCCACGGTTGCCGCGCTTCACGGATTTCCCGGCGTATCCCTCTATTCCGCCACAAAAGCGGCGGTGGGAACGTTTGCCGAATCGCTCACGGCGGAAGTGTCCCGGCGCGGCGTGCATGTGGGAACGGTCTTTCTCGGATTTGTTGAGAACGATGCAGACAAGACGACGATCGGCGCCGATGGTTCCGCATTTCACCACGAACGCCGGGCGATGCAGAGCCAGGCCGACGCCGCTCAGGCGATCGTAACCACGCTGCTCCGCCGCAAGCGCCGAACCATCACGGTCGGCGCCGGTAGAGTGCTTGATATCGCCCACCGTATCGCGCCGCGCTTGGTCAGTCGCGTTCTGGCCCGGAGCGGCGGACGCCTCCACGCGGTAGACGGTCACGAATAACGTCTCGGTCGACACCCCATCCGGCTCATCCGGCCTATCCGGAGTCACCCACCGCGCTCTCGCCACTTTTCCCGCATGCGCAACATCGATTCCTCGCGAGTGAATCGGTCCAATTCGGTGAGCGGTACCCACGCTACGTCGTGGCTTTCATCACTGATGACCGGCGCGGAGCGGTAGGGAGTGGTGTACGCAAAGCGCAGGTCGTAGTGAAAGTGACGCGGTACGCCACCGTGCGGCGGAATCTCGTGAATATCGATATCAAAGGGCACGCCCCCGGCGTCCTGCGCGGTAACCACCCCGATTCCCGACTCCTCTTCGATCTCTCGCACCGCGACTCCCGGAAGATCGGGATCGCCGTCAGCGTGCCCTCCCAGTTGCAGCCACTTGTCCAGCTTGCGGTGGTGCGTGAGGAGCACCGAGTCGCTCTTCCGGTGTACCACCCATCCCGACGCGGTAAGGTGTCCGGGCATATGGTCCCGAGAGAGGCACTCCGGCCACGCCGCGGCGAGTTCCAGAAACCGTGTCACCGTAGACGCTTCCGTGGGAAAGCGCTCCGCATACTCGCGGAGCGCCGTCTCAAGATGAGAATGAGTCATAAATACCTGTGTACTCAGTAACTGCTCGCCTGGGCCCACAAGTGAACGTCCCTGTCGACGGCAAACTGATCGATCGGCCGCAGCTCCTCACCGCTGAACTGTAGCGTTTCCAGCGTGGCAACGTTCTCCTCGATCTGCTTGACGCTGCTCGCCCCGATCAGTACCGAGGTGATTTCCGGTCGCCGCAGCACCCAGGCCAGCGCCATCTGAGCCAGGGACTGTCCTCGCTTCTCGGCGATCGCATTCAGCCCACGAACCCGGTCCAAACGGTCCTGAGTGAGCATCCGCGCATCCAGCGCGGAGCCTTCTTGCGCGGCCCGGGAGTCCTTGGGCACCGCGCCCAGATACTTGGAGGTCAGCATACCCTGAGCCAGCGGGGAGAACGCGATACATCCCATACCTTCTTCCGAAAGGGTGTCCAGAAGCTCATCCTCCACCCAGCGGTTCAGCATCGAGTAGGAGGGCTGATGAATAACGACCGGAGTGCCCATCTCACGCAGAATTGCGGCGGCCTCCCGGGTTTTCTCAGCGGAATACGAGGAAATTCCCGCGTAGAGCGCTTTTCCCTGACGCACCGCGGTATCCAACGCGCCCATCGTCTCTTCCAGGGGCGTGTCAGGATCGAAGCGGTGGGAGTAGAAGATGTCGACGTATTCCAGCCCCATCCGCGCGAGACTCTGGTCGAGGGAGGCCAGCAGATACTTGCGGCTTCCCCAGTTTCCGTAGGGGCCGGGCCACATGTAGTATCCCGCCTTTGAGGAAATAACCAACTCATCCCGATAGCTGCGCAGATCACGAGCGAGAATACGGCCAAAATTCTCCTCGGCGGAGCCGGCGGGGGGCCCATAGTTATTTGCCAGATCAAAATGAATAATGCCCAGATCGAAGGCGCGGTGAATCATTGATGCCGCGGCATCCAGGGGCGTCTCATGACCGAAGTTGTGCCACAGGCCGAGGGAGATCGCCGGCAGCGTCAGTCCGCTGTCACCACTTCGGCGGTAGACCATCCGATCGTAACGTGAAGAATCTGCTTGATATGCCATGTCTGTAGCCTATGCCCGGCAACGGGTACCGTCAAGTTGTCGCTACCCCCGGGATGTGTGCATCTTAGCCGTAATGTTCCAGGACGAATCGCACCGCATCGAACACAATCCTCCGCGCTTAAGCTATGGGGTGGCCGCCACCGACATCGATGGCGATGGTCGCCCGGAACTGGTCGTCACCGGTTTTGGAACGAACAACCTCGTCATCGATTGGCAGGAAGACGGGATGCTGCGTGATATCGCACCGGCGGTGCTGGCCGATCCCCACCGCCGCGCCATCGGCGTCGCCGCGGCGGATGTCAACCGCGACGGGGAGGAGGAGCTCTACGTACTGAATACGGACACCTTCATGGGAATGAAGCGCTTCGGAGACCGTATGTTTGCACGGGAGGACTCGGGTGATTCGGCACGCTGGCACGATCTGTTTGAACTGCCGGCGAATGTGGAGAATCCAAATCTGAGCGCCGGGCGCTCGGTGGCGGCGGTAGATGTGGACGGAAGTGGTGCATATCGGTTTCTGGTGGCAAATTACGGTGGCCCCATGCGTGTGCACCAACTCGACGACCGGTTGCGGGTGCGCGACACCGCCGGTGAACTGGGAATCCAGTTTATTACCGGCGGCCAATCGCTCTGTGTAATCCCGGACCTGGGAACCTATTCCGCCCTCTTCTGCGGAAACGATAATGATGCGAACGCCTTGTTCGTACGCACCGCAGATGGTACGTATCTCAACCGCGCCGAAGAGTACGGAATCGGCGATGCGTCGGAGCAAACCCGCGGCGTGGTAGCGGTAGATACCGACCACGACGGACTTCTCGACCTGATCGTGGGTACCTGGGAGGGACCGGCCCGCCTCTACGTGCGCCGCACCCCCG
>CAZNRF010000080.1:0-11563 GCA_964575075.1 uncultured Spirochaeta sp.
CCCGAAAGGGAACTTCTCCCATGAACTCCAGCCCTGCCATAATCATCCGCGCTACCCAGAAGAAGATGATGTCGTAGGCGGTGACCAATGTGGTGGTGGGATAAAAACGTTGGAGGTCGGCCGTTTGTTCCGGCCATCCCAGGGTACTAAACGGCCACAACCAGCTCGAGAACCAGGTGTCCAGAACATCCGGGTCCTGCCGCAGCGTCCGTCCCGCATTCGAGGGATCCTCGGTGGGATCGGTGCGGCTGACGATCATCTCGCCGGTGGCATCATCGTACCAGACGGGGATGCGGTGGCCCCACCACAACTGGCGGCTGATGCACCAGTCCCGAATGTTCTCGAGCCAGTGAGAATAGGTGTTTTCCCAGTGCTTCGGATAAAAACGGATCTCACCATTCCGCCACGCCGCCAACGCCTTGTCGGCGAGGGGCTTCATGCGCACGAACCACTGGGTGCTGACCCACGGTTCCACCACCGTGTTGCACCGGTAACAGTGTCCCACCTGGTGGTGATGATCCTCGACCCGGACCAAGTATCCTTGTTCATCCAGATCGGCCACAACCGCTTTTCGCCCATCCTGAACACCAAGACCCCGGTATTTCTCGGGGACGTTGTTGTTCAGGGTTGCCTCCGCGGTGAGAATATTGATCCGTTCCAGATCGTGGCGCTCGCCGATCTCCCAGTCGTTCTGATCATGGGCGGGAGTGATCTTGACCGCCCCGCTCCCGAACTCCCGGTCCACGTATGAATCCGCCACAATCGGAATGACTCGGCCGGTGAGCGGCAGCGTCACGTGCTTGCCAACGAGTTCGGTGTAGCGCTCATCCTCAGGGTGGACCGCCACCGCAGTATCGCCGAGCATCGTCTCCGGTCGGGTAGTGGCGACCTCGATCCAGCCTTCGCCCTCCACCAGGGGATAGCGAAGATGCCAGATATGGCCATTGGCTTCGCTATGCTCGACTTCATCGTCGGACAGAGCGGTCCCGCAACTCGGACACCAATTGATCAGGTATTCACCGCGATAAATGAGATCCCGTTCATAGAGCGAGACGAAAACCTCTTTTACCGCATCGTTGAGACCCTCATCCAGCGTGAAGCGTTCGTGCTTCCAGTCACAACTGGCACCGATCTTTTCGAGCTGTCGGGTAATCGTGGCGTGGTGATCCTCTTTGACCTCCCAGGTACGTTCAATAAATTTCTCCCGCCCCAATTTTTCGCGGCTCGTGCCTTCCGCCAAGAGTTTCCGTTCCACCACGTTCTGGGTAGCAATACCGGCGTGATCGGTTCCGGGAACCCACAGTGTAGGACGGCCCTGCATTCGCCAGTACCGGATAAGGATGTCCTGCAGACTGTTGTTGAGGCCGTGGCCCATATGGAGAACCCCCGTGACGTTGGGAGGGGGAATGACGATCACGAAGGGATCCTGGTCACTATCGCCACCGGGCTCGAAGTGGCCGTTCTCCTTCCACATTTTATAGATGCGGTCCTCGAAGTCTGCCGCGTCAAATACCTTAGTAAGTTCAACTGCCTTCATCTCATCTCCTCGTGACTGAGCGCCCTCAGCGAGCGCCAAAGTTGTACTTGGTGTGTTCTTCGTTCCGGTCCGTTGCCGGGGGCGGTGTTGGCGAAAGCGCGGAGATCTGCGCGCGCTCCGCTGCCGTAAGTTGGATGTCCACCGACTTTAACGCCGTTTCCAGTTGCGCCGGAGAGCGCGCCCCGATCAGAGGGCTGGTCACCGCCGGATGAGCGCCAACCCAGGCGATTGCCAGTGACACGGGATGGTAGCCCCACTCAGCGGCGAGATCCCGGAACCGGCTCGCCACGGCGTATACGCGATCGTCACCGTAACGGGCCTGATACATCTTGTTTTCCATGAGCCGACCGGTGGTGGGGCGATCATCTACGCCGTATTTACCGGAGAGCAAGCCACCCCCCAGGGGACTGTAGGGAATTACCCCCAGACTGTTGGCCTGTGCCATGGGGAAGAGCTCCACCTCAGCTTGCCGCTTCACCAGGTTGTACATCGGCTGAATCGCCACCGGCGCAACCAGACTGCGTCGTTCGGCGATCCCAAGTACCTTCTGTACTTGCCACGCAGCATAGTTGCTCACCCCAGGATACAGTATCTTTCCGTTCCGCACGAGTATATCAAGCGTCGTGAACACATCTTCGATGGCGGTAACATCATCGAAACGGTGTATATAGTAGAGATCGATGCGGTCCGTTCCGAGCCGGCGGAGCGAGGCCTCCACCGACCGCCTCACGTGATATCGGGAGGCACCGCGCTCATTGGGGCCGTCCCCGGTGGGAAAGTACGCTTTACTGGCAATCACCACCTCATCGCGGCAATCGTGGATCAGCTTACCCAGTATCTCCTCGGATCGCCCATTCTGATAGACATCGGCGCAATCAAAGAGATTGACTCCCGCCTCGCGGCATTGCTGAAAGAGCTGCGTGGAAGTCTGTTCATCCGCATCACCACCAAACGACATCGTACCGAATCCCACTTGGGAGACGCGCAGACCCGTGGTGCCTAGAAATCGATACTTCATGGCGGGGAGTGTAGACCGAAGCCGTTTAACAGCGCAATTCGTGATCGGAACGCGTGAGATCGCCTCCCCCTCCCCCCGGGCTCACATCACACGAATTGTGCGGTATACTTCTCATATGCGGGTTGTCTACGACTACGGCATGGGCACCACCTCTGCACGTTCCGCGTCACCGAACGCGACGCTCCAGCCGTCCTCCGGCGACGTCTCTGGCGGTAGTTCAGTCTCCCGACGGGAATCGGTGATCGTCATTTCCCTTTCCGCCGAGGAGACGGAGGCGCAATCCCGTCGGTCAGCCTCATCGGATTATGAGGTAACACTCTCTCCAGAGGCACGCCTCCGGGACGCGGAGGTGAGACAGCACGAACGGTCCCACGCCCGCACACTCGGGCCACACGCCACTACTCCCATTCTCTACGACACCGCCCGCGGCCCGGACGGAGAAGTGGTAGCCACGGGAGGTAAGATTGGCGTCGATCTGGACCCAGTACCGGGTGACCCAGAGGCGACCCTCACCAAGGCACGAGTCGTGCTGAATGCGGCGCACGCCCCCGGCTCTCCCTCAGCAGCAGATATGCGCGTGGCCGCTGAGGCGTACCGCCTGGCCCAACAAGCTCAGGATGAGATCACAGAGCAATACGGGTGATGAGATCCCTCAACAGCTGTTCCCGTCCTGAGGAGACCACCACTTGGATTCCGCTACTTCGTGTTGCGCTGTGCAGTAGTGGAACGGTGAGCGCCCCGAGCCCCGCCAGGGAGACCGGAGCGTTCAGACGTAGAACAGCCTCCCGAAACGAACCGTCCGCGAGCTCGAAGGTAGGGCTGGCAAGAGGGGTTACCGGCATCACCAGCACATCGTAGGTCTCTAATAGGTCATGGAGCACGGCGGCCACCTCGTCTCGAACGGACTCAGCTTCTGAAACGCGGGCGCTACTCCAGCGGCGGCCACGATCGATGAGGGACCAGACAACCGGATCATACAGCTCCTGGTAGCGGTCGAGCCAGTCGGCGTGCACGGCGGCGGCATCAGATGACCCGATCACGTGGTAAGCGTTCCACGCGTCTTGTCCCAGAATTGCCGGTGCCTCGGATTCAACCAGCGATACCCCTTCGGCGGCGGCGAGAGCCTCCAGCGCCTCGTGCCACCGGTGCTGCACGTCCGCCCCAAGCGTCACGTCCGGTGGAACGATCGCCGCGATGGTGATCTCATCGCCGGCGGACGCGGACCCCGCATTGGGAGCGGTCAATTCCAGCATGAGCCGCGCGTCTTCAACGCACGACACAAACCAGCCCACCGTATCCATACGAGGAGACAGCGGAAACGTCCCGGATAGTCGCTCCGCGCTCCATGGGAGGCGGTAGCCGTAAATGCCGTTTAGTGCGGCAGGAACACGAATTGAGCCTCCGGTGTCGCTTCCCAACGCAAGGGGAACAACGCCGGCAGCCACCGCCCACGCCGACCCGCTGGAGGACCCGCCGCTGATGCGAGTAGGATCCAGGGGATGAGGGCAGTCTCCGGTTACTCGGTTGCGTCCATCGATTCCGTAGGCAAACTCGTTCATGGCAGCGCGACCTTGCACCGAGGCACCGTATTCCCGCAGCAGCGCCACGAGCCACGCATCCCGCTTCGCAGGACCTACCGGTGGCCCCTCAGTCGCCGGCGTCTGCCCGGTCGACGCGGACGCCTCACCCTCGCGGGGAGCGGCGGCGGTGCGCAGCTTCCGCTCCGCGCGCCCTGCGCCAAGCACCGCCGATCCGCACCGGGTCTCCTCACCGGTAACATCAAACAGGTCCTTCACCACGACGGGCACGCCCCACAACGGCTCGTTCTCGGGGGCCGTCTTCTCTAACGGCGTACCGCTACCGGAGCCGGCCTCAGCGGTGTCTGATGTGTCTTCCTCGCAAGACGGCAACGCCGACGTCGGCGTCTGGTTCCACCACCGGACGACCCCTCGGCTCCATCGGTCCGGATCAAACCGGCGGGGCCGGTCGCGAATCTCTCGCATCCAGGTTGACGGATCGGACCTCCACAGCTCCCGCCACGCGCTGATCGTCATGCGGGTGACTCCCGGCTGGTGTCCCGAGTTTGGTCTGATACCCAACTGCTCTTCCATACGGTGCAGCAGATCTTTTTCTTCTTGACTTGGATAGTACCGCTTCATCGGTGGTATCCTCCTTCCGCCGCTTCCCGCAGGGCTAACGCGTGATAGCGCGTATCATCAAAGGGAAAATCCCAGCACCCCCGGCGCGCCACGTGCTCCCCGCCGAACCCCTCCTTGAACCGCAATAATCCGTGCATCGGATGCCCCTCGTGCCGGTCTGAGGGGACGCCGAACAGATCATACCGGGAGGCACCGAGTTCCCGGGAAGTGCGCATCGCTTCCCACTGCAGCAGGTACGCAGGCATCGTCGTGGTCTTCGTGCCGCTGGAGGCGCCGTAAAGATACAGGCTGTAGTCCCCACTCACGGCCAGAATCATCCCAGCCAGGTGCTCACCGTCTTTCTCCGCCATGAGGATGCGCACATTGTGTTCGCGCACCGGCTCTCCGGGGCAAACGGCGGCGTGAGAAAACTGCGCCGCCGCATCCAGAAATCGATCAAAGTGATATTTTTCGTGCACCGGTTTTCCGTGTCGTTCCATAGTTGAAACGTAAAGCTGATACCAATTGTGTAACTCCCGGGGAGAGGCGATCCGAACGCGCACCCCCCGGCGGCGGGCCAGACGAATATTATATCGCGTCTTTCCCTTCATACTCCGGAGGATTGCTTCATCATTTCGATTGAGATTTACCACAACGGTGTCCGTGGGTTGCACATCTGTTGGGGCTTTTCGGAGGCGATGTTCCTCGGTGCCGAAGTTAAACTCGAGCTCCCTTGTGGCAAGAGGTGGACGTCCGTCCTCGCGCTCGCTCCAGGGGCTTTCCCAGGGCAGATCATAACGCACAAACGCGCAATCACCGGGCAAGTGAGGCTGCAGTCGCCGGGAGAGCGCCTCGAGGTATGCGCCGTGCCGCTGTTGAGAGACCGGCTCCGGACCCCACGGAACGTACGCGTATGATGCATCCCGGGCAACCCGATACACGATGACCAGCAATGGCGGGGCATCAGAAAGACGAAACGAATACGGTGTAACCCGCTGGCTACGTTTGGCTAAACCCCAGATCGCGCTTTGGAGAAGGTTACCGGTGCGTACCAGCCGGTTCAACGGCACGGGCTTCACGTCGTCCATAGTGGAATTATCCTCGTTTCACCTCCGTTCTATCAAGGAGGATCCCACCTCGGGATTGACCCGCAGCTATGGCCCGCCTATGCTCACGTATGGTCCGCGCATTGGAGAAACCGTATGACATCGGCATTGTAGGCGGTGGCCAACTGGGGCTGATGCTCGTTCAGGCGGCGATTCCCCTCGGGCTACGGATGGTTGTACTGGACCCTGATCCCGACTGTCCCGCTTCCCGGGTTGCCCCGGTGATAACCGGCGCCTTGACCGACAACCGGGCACTCGATTCCCTTGCCTCCCAGTGCCAGGTCACCACCTTTGAGATAGAGCACACCGATCCGGCACACTTGATCGAGCTTGAGGACAGGGGCGCACACTTCGCCCCCTCTCCGAGAGTGATTCAGCTGGTCTCAGATAAACTCCTGCAGAAACAGTTTTTCCGCGATGGAGGTATACCAGTCCCCCCGATTCTGGCAATCGATCCCGACGGCACCTACGATGGAGCTCAACCAGCGGTTCAAAAGGCGCGGTTCGGTGGGTACGATGGTCGCGGCGTGGCCCGCATCCATCCCGGGGCGCCCTTTCCGCTGCAGGGCCCGTCTTTCGTGGAAGCGGCAGTACCGATTGCGCAGGAAGTCGCGGTGGTGCTGGCGATGTCCGCCGACGGAGAGGTTGCCCTGTGGGACCCGGTAGAAATGGAGTTCGAACCGCAACTCCACCTCGTCTCACACGTAGCGACACCTGCCGAGCTTCCCCGAAGCATACTCGAACGATCGCTCGAGATTTCGTCCAGCGCGGCTCACTTATTGAAACCGCTGGGGTTCTGCGGAATACTCGCGGTGGAGCTCTTCATTGATACCAACGGTCATGTGTTGCTGAACGAGGTTGCCCCACGGCCGCATAACTCCGGACACGTAACGATTGAATCCAGTCGCTGCAGCCAGTTTGAACAGCACATACGATGCGTTGCCGGCTTTCCGTTAGGGGACAGCTCAGCTATTGCACCGGCGGCGATGGTCAATCTGCTGGGGCCGGCCGGCGGTTTTGGGCAGTATCGCGTCGCCGGCGTGGGCGAAGCACTCGGTCTCGCGGACGTACACGTCCATCTGTACGGAAAGGGTACCACCCGGCCGGGCCGCAAACTCGGACACGTAACGGCTCGGTCCATGGATACCGCCACGGCGATCCGCACCGCCCATCGCGCTGCGGCCAGTATTACGTTTGAACAGGTCACAACGGACGCTCAGCCGAGCGGGAGGGAAGAGTGGTAGCGATCATTATGGGGAGTGACTCGGACTTGCCGGTCATGTCTGCAGCGGCAGAACTCCTTGAGGGACTCCAAGTCACGTACAAAATTGATATCATCAGTGCCCACCGTACACCGGAGCGGATGGTCAGCTTCGCTCAGACAGCTGAGGATTCCGGATATCAGGCGATCATCGCCGGGGCCGGTGGCGCGGCGCATCTACCGGGAATGGTGGCCAGTCTCACGCCCCTTCCGGTGATCGGCGTTCCGGTAGAGACACGCTTCAATGATGGGCTCGACAGTCTTCTGTCGATCGCGCAAATGCCGCGGGGGATTCCGGTAGCAACGGTAGCGGTGAACAACGCCTGGAACGCCGCACTTCTGGCGGTACGTATCCTTGCACTATGGGACGCGCAACTTGCAGCACGGCATCGTACCTTCATCGCCGAGCAGCGGGACCGGGTGCTGGTGCACGCGGAGGAACTCGATCAACGAGGGTGGCGCAACTATCTCGAGGACAGCTCCCATGCCTGACGCCATTTCCATCGGGCCGGCGGCAGTGCCGGTTCCCGCGGTTGCCGGCCTGATCAGCCTTGCACTCATCGCAATCGTCCTGCGGCTGGCCGGTCGTAACAATCCCGAGATACAGGCGGAACTCTCGGCCCTCACGGATCGTCTGTTCTCTGCACTCATGGCTTCGTTCGTGGTGTGGAAAGTCACGCCGCTCTTCTTCTGGTGGGATGCTATCTTGGACGACCCGATGCGACTGCTGCGCTTGCCGGGAGGTCGACCGGGGCTCATAGCAGCGCTGATCGTCTTTCTGCTGCTCGTGGCACCCCGCCTCTGGAACGCGAGACACCTACTCCGACCGGTACTGGCAAGTGCCTTCGCCGGAGCGGTGGGCTATGCCGTGGTTCTCGGGGCGATCTCAACCTTCGCTGCCACAGCCTCGGCACTTCCGACGGAAGAACTATCCGCGATTCGAGCACCGGCGGTGGACGATTCCCGCAGTCGCCTCCAGGCTGAGGAAGTGCCCCTACTGGTAGAGGGGAGTCCGGCAGTGGTCACCTTTTGGGCAACCTGGTGCGGACCGTGTCATGCTGAGATACCGGTAAAGCAGGAAGCCTATCGAACACACGGTGAAACATTGCGTTTTGTCGCTGTGAACATGACCCATACCGAGGCGGGCCCTTCCTCGGTAATTGAATACGTGAATGAGAACAGTCTGGAATATCCGGTGATAATAGACCGTACCGGGGAGATTTCCCAGCTTTTTGGCGTACGTGGTACGCCTACGACGGTTGTATTGGCAGCTGACGGCACCGTCGTAGAACGCTGGATGGGCCCATCAGATCTGGGCCGCATAAACCGCGCCATAGAACAAGCGCGGGCCGCATCCTCCCAAAGCACACCCACCCAACGCACCGCCAACTGAAGGCGCTCTGACTTCGCCACGGCCCGGTCGTCAGCCACCATCAATGGCTATCCCGCGCCTGGGCCGACAAAAAAGGCGCCACTCCGGAATCCAAATCCCGAAGGGCGCCTCATCTGGCCGCAAAGACGACCAGTACTGCCAAGCATTTCTACCCGGCAGCCACGTCAGGCTGTGTGGTTAGCTCTTCTGGTCCTCTTCCGATGCCTCGTCGACCGCACCAGCGTCCGCGCCAGCGTCAGCGTCAGCGTCCGCTTCAGCCGCGGGCTCCGCGGTTGCCGCAGCAGCGGGAGCTGCGCCCGCAGCTGAAGCTACGTCCGCACTCTTCGTGCTTACCTTCGAGCTTTCCTTCGTCGTGGCAGTCTTCTTCTTGCCTTTACCGGAAGCGCCCTTCTTTCCGGTAGATTGCACTTCCTCCGGAAGCAACTCCAGCACGACCATTTCCGCGGCATCGCTCGGCCGCGGCCCCAGTTTGAGAACCCGCGTATATCCACCCGGGCGCTCCTTGAAGCGCGGTCCGATCTCGGTAAACATCTTGGCGAGCACCGCAGCGTCCTTGATATCCTTACCGATGATCCGCCGATTGTGCACGGAATCAAGCTTTGCCCGGGTAATCATTTTCTCGGCGGTGCGTCGAACAGCCAACGCCTTCGCTTTGGTTGTCCGGATCCGTTCGTGCCGGAAAAGCGATGTCAACATATTGCGGGTCATCGCCTTCCGGTGAGCCGTTTTTCGGCCCAGTCTGTTATAGCCGATTTTATGCTTCATTCTTCTCTTCCCTCTTCTTCAGGAACACCGGGTTGTCTTTGAGGCTGGAATAATCGGTCATTCCCAATTGCAGGTCCCACTCTTCGAGTTTCTCTTTGATCTCCTGCAGTGACTTCTTCCCAAAGTTCCGGGTCTTGGCGATCTCTTCCTCGGTCTTCGCCGTAAGATCTCCGAGGCTGTTGATGTTCGCGTTCTTGAGACAGTTACTCGCCCGCACCGAAAGCTCCAGCTCTTCCACTGGAGTTCCGAGAACCTCACGAACCAGTTTCATTTCTTCGTCTTCATCGTCGTCGGCGCCAACCTCATCTTCATTGAAGTTGATGAACACATCGAAATGGTCCTTGGCGATCTTCGCGGCTTCGCCGACGGCGTCCACCGGTGAAATCGTCCCGTCGGTCCACACTTCGAGAAGCAACTTATCAAAGTCGTTCCGCTGGCCGACGCGTGTGTTCTCCACGTTGTACTTCACCCGACGAACCGGTGAATACATTGCATCCAACGCAATGGTTCCCACCTCATCAATGTACTGCTCATTCAATTCAGCCGGAACAAATCCGCGACCCAGATCTATCTGTAACTCTACGTCGATCCAGGCATCTTCCATCAGTGTCATAACCGGAAGATCCTGATTGGTCACTTCTACCCCATCTACCGCGAAGTTAGCTCCGGTGACGGTCTGCGCCCCTTTTAACTCAACAAAGATGACCTTCTGGTCAGCTGAATCGGGTAATGCTATCTGGAGCCTTCTGAGACGATTCAATACATCCGGAGTGTCCTCCATGACGCCGGGAATCGCCTCAAACTCACTCGAGAGAAATCGCTGATTTCCTTCCGCATCGTAGATGGTCATCCGGACTGCCGTAGGGGCAGCTCCGGGAATCGAACTGAGCAACACCCGCCGCAACGAATTACCGATCGTATGTCCGTATCCGCGTTCAAATGGATATGCAACAAACGTCCCGTGGTCAGGACTGGATTCGCTCGGCTCAAAAGTGATGCCCTTCGGACGCTTAAAACCCTTCAAGAGAGCTTTTCGAGCCATACTAAACTCCTTTCCCGACTGGGATTAAACGCGTCGACTCTTGCGAGGACGACACCCGTTATGCGGGATCGGCGTGATATCTTCGATTGAACGCACGCGAATTCCGAGGTTTCCCAGGGCGCGAATCGCAGACTCGCGTCCGACACCCGGACCCTTTACGTACACGTGCACCTCTTCGAGGCCATAGCCTTTGGCCTTCTGGCCGGCGGTCTCAGCCGTGGTCTGGGCGGCGTACGGTGTGGATTTTTTCGCTCCACGAAAGCCCAGAGAGCCTGCGCTACTCCACGAAACCACGGCCCCATTCATGTCGGAGATCGTCACGATGGTATTATTGAAGGTAGCCTGGATAACCACGCGCCCTTCATATAGTGACTTCTTCTCTTTCTTCTTCTTGCTCGTAGCCTTAGCCAAAGTTCAGTTCCTCCCCTACTTCTTCTTACCGGCGACCGTTTTCCGCTTACCTTTACGGGTACGCGCGTTGGTCCGTGTGCGTTGTCCCCGGACGGGAAGTCCTTTTCGGTGACGAAGCCCCCGATACGATCCGATGTCCATAAGACGCTTGATGTTCAAGGACACCTGAGTTCGGAGACGACCCTCCACGGTATATTCGTTTTCAAGAATCTGCCGGAGCTGATTGACCTCTTCCGCGGTCAGATCATTCATCCTCCGCTCGGTATCAATCCCAGCCTCTTTACAAATCGTAATCGCCGACGAGCGTCCGATCCCATAGATATAGGTCAACGCAATATCAACGTGCTTGTTCGGAAGATCAATTCCTGCAATACGAGCCATCCATTACCCCTTCTGACGCTGCTTGTGCTTCGGGTTCGAACAAACGACCCGCACGACACCCCGACGGCGAATCACTTTGCAGCTGGCACACATCGGCTTTACACTGGCGCGAACTTTCATACCACCATCCTTAATACTCTACAGACTCCGGCGGGATTTTACCCGTCCCCGTTTGGTGAGCCCGTCGTGATGATGCATCCGTAGATGCCCCTCGATCTGGGACATCAAGTCCAGATCAACTCCCACCATGATCAGTAGCGAGGTACCACCCAGCAAGAACGCAACCTGCTGCAGAAAGTTAAACAACCGCTGTACCAGTGTGGGAATTACCGCGATAAACGCAAGAAACAAGGCTCCGGGAAGTATGATGCGGTTCAACCCCCGGGTGAAGTACTCTTCAATCTTCTCACTCCGGATTCCCGGAATAGACCCCCCGTTCTCGCGAATGTTCTTTGATATTTCGATTGGATTAAGCGTTACCGTCGCATAAACTTACGAGACGACCAAGATG
>CAZNRF010000081.1:0-11519 GCA_964575075.1 uncultured Spirochaeta sp.
ACCGTACGGGTTCAGTTTCCCGGTGGTGAGTTCGCGGAAGTGCCGACCGTCGTGTCTTATCGCTTACTGGGACAGGAGGACTATCAGGGCACCGCCGTTGATCAAATCGAGTTTGGCTACACCCTGCGCTGGCCTCTGAGTGATGCACAGCTGGAGGAGCACGCCGCCGCCGATCTGATCGAAACGGAGGTGCTTCCGGGCCGGGACGACCGTCTTCGGGGGAATCATCAGGGCATCATCCTCATCCCTCGCGGCGGGGGTGTTCCGCTCCTCCACCGCACGCAGATCCGGGAGGAACTGACCGCTTCCGGGGCAGAGCGGGAGGAACGAAGTGGATTCGTCCTGACCTGGTATCGAAGCTCCCGGCCCACGGAGGATCTTCTGGACCGCATGTCCCAACTGAACGCCGAGGACGTAGCGGTTGATCGGGACGAACATCGCCGCGTGCGGCTTTCAATCCGCAACCTCCGATTTGTGGCGGATCAAGCGGAACTGCTCCCCGGGGAGGTGGATCGCCTCGACGCGATCGCCGAGGTGCTTGCCTCGGTGCCGGAGGGAGTATTTCTCATCACCGGCCACACCGCCGATGTGGGAAGCGAGGAGAGCCAACGGGTGCTCTCCGAGGAGCGGGCCCGCCGCATCGCCGACGGCCTCATCGCGAGGGGTATCGCCCCCGGCGCATTGCGCTACGAAGGACGCGGTGGCACCGAACCGGTCGGGGACAACACCACCGATGCCGGTCGTGCCGCGAACAGACGCGTGGAGATTCGCGTACTCTCCGATGGTAGCCAATAACGGGTACGCCCGGCGCGCCGGGTTCCCGGTTGCCGCCGGGGCATCGGGATACGTACATTCCGGGGTATATGAAGGGACACGCGATCGCCGTTATCGGTGGAGGTTTTGCAGGTACCCAGGCGGTGGCAGCGATTCGTCGGATAGATGCCGCCGCCACAATTCATCTCATCGATCGTACCGGACTGGCCACGATGCTACCGGCGCTTCCCGATCTCATGTCCGGTCGCATCCGGCGAGCGGCGTTGACGCGGCCGCTTCATGAGGTTTTCGGGGACGCGGTAGACGTCATCACCGCAGAAGTGCAACGCATCGATCCTGGAGGGCGGGCCATCGTGTTCGATGATCGTACGCTTCACTACGATGCGGCAGTGATTGCCGCCGGTTCCGTGCCGATACCTCCCCCGGAGATTCTGTCGGGCTTTCAGATTCACACGGTTCACGACTTTTCCTCCGCCACCGCTCTGCGAGACCGCATCTCCGCGGAACTTGCCACCGGTGTGCAGCCGCACGTGCTGATCATCGGCGCCGGCTATACCGGTCTGGAAACCGCGGCCGCGATCCGCGGCAGCACCCGCCACCGGCCGGCACCGGCGGTAACGGTGGTAGATGCGGCGCCGGAAGTACTCAGGATGCTGGCCCCCAAAACCCGGGACAAGATGGTGGCGAACCTCACCGCCCACGGTATCGATCTACGGATCGCCACCGGGGTGGCGAGGGCCACTGAAAACGGTGTGCAACTGACCGACGGCACGGAGATCGCAAATCCGATCATCTGTTGGAGCGCCGGAATGCGCGCATCCCCGATCGAACTACCCGACGACCTTGCCCGTACCCGGGACGGGAGGATCATCACCAATGAGTATCTGCAAATTCCCGGGCATCCTTCACTGTTTGCCGCCGGCGACGCGGCAGCGTTGACACGGGATGGTCAGACTCTGCGGCGGGCGGTCAATTTCTCCTACTACTCAGGACGGGTTGCCGGACGGAACGCAATGGCGCAGCTTGCTGGGCGGCCCCTGAAGCGGTTCAAAGCGGTAGACTTGGGGTGGATTATCCCACTCGGTACGGTAAGCAGCGGCCGGATCTTCGGAAACGTCCCGGTAGGTGGAAGACCGGGACTCAGGATGCACTACTTCATGAACGGGTATCGTCACTTTGGTGGCGGGCGGGCACGGGAGTTCTACGCAACCGCGCTCAATCTTGGACGGCAACCGGAGCCGTTGGATGATCCCGACGCGAGCGAGCCATCTGGGACGGCGCAATGAGTTCCCCGTCCATGACTTCGGTCCAGCGTTGGATAGCTTCCCTACGGGTGTACTCGTTTCCCGCTTCGGCGGTGCCGGTGGTCCTGGCCATGGTCCTCGCCGGGAGTTCACCGTACCCTGTCCTGTGGTGGGCCGCGCCGGTCTATGCGGCTGCGGCGCTTCTGTTTCACGCCGGGACCAACGTGCTCAATGATTACTATGACTACCTCCATGGAGTGGACCGGCCGGAAGATGATGACCCCACCCACGCGATTACCCGCGGGATCGTAACGCCGCGATTCATGATGGTGTCCGGCCACCTGTACTTTATTGCGGCGGTCATTCTCGGAAGTTCGATTGCCCTCATCCGCGGCCCGGCGTTCTGGATCGCGGGAATGGTTGGAGCAGCCGGGGCGTACTACTACACTAATCGCCGGATCAGTTTGAAATACCGGGCGCTGGGTGATCTCACCGTGTTTTTACTGATGGGGCCGGTTATGGTGTGGATCGGTACCTGGGCGATCGCCGGATGGCGTGGATGGATTCCGTTTGTGGCGGCATTGCCTCCGGCCTTTATGGTGGCCCTCATCCTTCATGGAAACAACATGCGTGACATCGGGGTAGATACCGAGGCGGGAGTTGATACGCTGGCCCGTCGTCTGGGGTTTCGTCGTAGCAAGACGTTCTTCGGTGTGCTTCTGTTGCTGGCGTACGGGAGCGTCCCGCTGCTGGTCGTCGCTGGGTATGCGCCGTGGTGGGTCCTTCTGGCGCTGATTTCGCTTCCGCCGGCGCTGCGGCTGCAGGCGCGGGTGGCGCAGGCCACCGACGGTGCTGAGCTTATGGATCTGCCCATGCGGAGTGCCCAGCTTCATCTGATCATGGGTGTTCTCTACACCGCTGGATTCGGTCTGGGAGGTGTTCTGGGGTGACCGAGCCGTGGAATGCCGCAGCCTTCGCGGACCTGCTGGAACGTCACGTTCACACGGTGGTGCGGGAGAGTCTCGCCGACGCGCACGCTGCGGAGCTCGTGGATATGATTGCCGCTTACGTATCCCGGCCGGCACGCTTCGTTCGGCCTCGGCTGGTATATGCCGCCGCCCGCGCCTACCAGGGAGCCGAGGGTGAGGGCGCTCCGTCCGCTGCGGGGAAGAATGAGCCCTCCCCGTTTGTCCGGCTCGCTCGGGCCACGGGGAGGTTCCAGGTGTTGGCACTCCTGCCGGGTGACCGGATCGATCCCCCTCCGGGGGCGGCGGAGTTCTCGCCGGAGACGGCCCTTCTGGCGGGTGATCTCCTCTTCGCGGCGGCGTATGGTCTCATCGCGGAAACGGTGGATCACTACCGCCTCCCCCGGGAGATTCTGCTGCAGGTACGGCACATTGCGTCCCGGACGGTGGTGGGACAGGCGGCGGATGTCACGTTTCGCCGCACCCACGGTGATCGGCCGGAGCTGGCGGATTTGTACCATCTCTACGACTTAAAAACCGGACTGTATACGATCGCCGCGCCGCTGCAAATTGGGGCGCTCGCCGCCGGTGCCGACCCGAGGGAGATCGAGCTCCTGCAAGCGGTGGCGCTACCCCTCGGTCGTGCATTTCAGCTGCGTGATGACGTGCTCGATATCTCCGCCGCGGGACAAGACGGCACCACCGGTGCCGGCACGGTGCCCCCGTGGGAGCTCAATCTGGCGCTGACATACGCGAATGAGCGGGGAGGATCGCCGCACATCTCCTCTGATCAGGCGTTTCTGGCCGCCCTCGACCTTCGGGCGCTGGAGGAGTTTGTACACGGTGAGGTGGATGAGCTGGTTTTGGAGGCGGTGGGTGCCGTGGCGCGTCTGCACCTTCCCGCTGATCGCCGGGCGCGCCTGCTCTCGGACCTGGAAAAAACGCTTGCCGGCTTGACCTTCCCCGCACCGGATGCAAATACTGTGTCCCGCGCCTATGGACCATAGCAACCACACCCATCTCCATCACGATGATACCGGCGATAGCCATGACCACCGCCATCCCCGCGACCACAACCACGCCGTGGTGGGAGATCTGCGAGTGGCGTTGGGTATTAACGTCCTGTTCACGGTTATTGAAGTCGTAGGGGGGCTTCTCACGAACAGCATGGCGATTATCGCCGATGCGGTACACGACCTGGGCGATTCAGTGACCCTGGGAATCGCGCTTGTCATTGAGCGGATCGCCGGCAAGCAGCGAACGCCGCAGCTCACCTTTGGGTACCGGCGATTCTCTACCTTGGGAGCCCTGGTTACCGGGCTCGTACTGATTATAGGTGCGGTGACGGTACTGGTTCACGCGATTCCCCGGCTCCTGAAACCGGAAGCGGTGGATACCGGCGGGATGATCATTCTGGCGGTAGTCGGCGTCGCCATGAACACCCTTGCGGCCCTTCGCCTGTCCCGTTCGGGATCGATGAATGCCCGGGCGGCGTTTCTCCATTTGATGGAGGACGTCTTCGGATGGATCGCCGTTCTCCTGGGCGCGATCGCGATTCGCGTGTGGGGAATTCTCTGGCTGGATCCCGTCTTGTCGGTTGGTATCAATGCGTACATCATGATTCGTGCGGTGCCGATTCTGCTTCAGGCGCTCCGAGTGATGCTGCAGTATGTGCCCGGGGAGCGTTCCGTCGACGAGGTTACCAACCTGATATCCGAGATTTCAGGGATCCACGATGTTCATGATGTACACCTGTGGACGCTGGACGGCACCTATACCCTTCTCAGTGCCCACGTGGTGGCCGACGACGATCGATGTCTGAGCGAACTCGAAACGCTGAAGCGAACTGTCCGAGATGTTCTCCACGAGCATGGGATTCAGCATATCACTCTCGAACTGGAGTCATCCACTGCCGGGTGCAGTGAGTGTGACCTGTGATGGTATCGGTCTCTGGTATTAGTCTTCTCCGAGAACGGCCGGGCTGAGTGCTCGTACGTCCCACCGTGCGGCTTGAGAGAGCGCGGCTATCGCGCTGTCGCAGAACCATCCCAGCGCCGTCTGCCAGTCGCTTCGGGGTGCGATCGCTCGGTATACCAACCGCGCCCGGCTGCCGTCTTCGTCCCATTTCGCGCCGGACGGGCGAAGCTCGAAGCGAGGGCGACTGGTTGTGGGGGTGAGTTCCGCCAGAAACGCGGGCTCCTCCTCGGTGTACACTCCGGGTGACAGCCACAGACGGATCGTCTCACCGGGACCCGAGGCGCCGGAGGGCACGACCCCGGAGTAGAGACGAATACCGACATCAAGGGTATTGGGATCCACGGTGACTGCGGTGGCGGGGGCGGCAAGCTGGGAACGGACGCGAGCGAACAGGTCATGGACTCCCGCCCATCCGGTGAGTAGATCCACCGTAGGGGCTGTTCGCAGCGGTTCCGGATTCGAATCCATAACCGGGGCATCCAGCGCTATCTCTCCCGAACGCTGCGCCATCCCGCGGGCCACTGAGGTGGTGATCGTTTCGGCATCAGATTCTGTGATATCAACGGTACTCACACTGCCGTCGACGGAGACGATTCTTATATTGCGCTGAAGCAAATCGATCCACAGTTCCACTCCGCCCGCCAGGAGGCCGGTTCGAAATCCCCGGGGTGACAGATACAATTCCCGATGCTCCGGTCCGGTGCTGTGCGGGGTGGATGCCGCCTGGACAGCGCCGGCGACGCGGGTGATCAAACGCACGCGGCTCAGCGTGGCAGACATCGGGTGACTTGAAAGATCAGGTAGTGTCATACCCTTAAGGTCTCGAGGGCTCGGCGGGATGTCAAATTTGAGTACTGTTTGAAAAGATGGGCCCCGGAGGCTATAACAAGATTGTGGAAACGAATTCACACGACGCCGTTCATCGTCTCGCCGAGGCGATCACCTTTCCCACCGTCAATGCCGTCGATCCCGCGGACATTCCGGATCGGGAGATCTTTTCGCGGTTCGAGGAGTTTCTTGAACGAGCCTTTCCCCTCGTTCACCGGACTTTCCGGCGGGAGGAACTTGGGGACCCGGGGCTCCTCTACACCTGGATGGGACGCGACCCGTCCGCTGCGCCGATTATTTTCACCGCCCACTACGACGTAGTACCTGCCGATGCCAAGGATGGCTGGTCTCACCCGCCGTTCGCCGGTGATGTTTCCGACGACACAATCTGGGGACGGGGCGCCCTTGATGATAAGAGCAGTCTTATGGCAATCCTGGAGGCAGCCGGCCGACTCATTGAAGCGGGATTTGCGCCGGAGCGGACCGTTCTGTTCGCCCTTGGTGGTGATGAGGAAGTAACCGGGCAACGGGGGGCCCGCCGCATCGCCGCGGAGCTTGCCGCCCGGGGTGTGCGGGCCCGGTGCCTCGTGGACGAGGGCACGGCGGTGGTGGAGAACACCGTGGGTCTCGTGGACCGGCCGATCGCCCTCATCGGTACGGCGGAAAAAGGGTATGTAGATCTCCGAATGACCGTACGGGGAGCCGACGGCCACGCCTCGATGCCGCGGCGGCGCACGACCGTGGGGCGCCTGGCCCGCGCCCTCCGCCGCATTGAAAAGAGGCCGTTTCCCCCGCGCCTTATCCCCTCAGTTCGCGAGTTCCTCATGGCGATTGCCGCAGCCGCCCCCCGCACGTACCGGCCGATACTCAATCATCCGCGGCTCTTTGCCCCGATTCTTACGCGTATCCTCACCGGCGATCCCAAGACCGATGCCCTGGTACGCACCACCCAGGCGCCGACGATGCTCTCCGGCTCGGCCGCGCCCAACGTGCTTCCCGCCCGGGCAGAGGCGACGGTAAACGTGCGGATTCTTCCCGGAGAGACGGTGGAGTCGGTGCGCCGACGATTTGTACAGGTGATCTCGGACCCGGAAGTTACCGTGGATGTGCTCAACCCTGCCGGGAGTGGGGATCCGGTAGATGCGGCCCCGACGGATACCGAGGTCTACCGGCAACTGAGGGGTGTCGTATTAAAGCACTTTCCGGACGCCGTACCCGCGCCGTACCTCGTCACCGCCACGACGGACAGTAAGCATTACCGGCATGTGGCGCAGGCGATCTATCGCTTTCTGCCGGTCCGCATGAATCCTGCGCTGATGGACACGATTCATGGCGTGGACGAACGGATCGGCGTGGGTGACTATCTGTCTATGATCGTGTTCTACTCGGATCTTATTACACAGCTTTCAGGGGGGCTTCACGACAATGAGTGATCCGGCATCCAGTCTGCGTATCGGCAAGGCGGCATTTGTCCTGGCGTTCTGTATTCTGATGGGGCTCATGGTGGTGTCGGGGATCCTGACCCGAACCGTTCCCGCCGGCTCCTTTGAGCGGGAAGTGGTAAACGGCCGGGAAATCGTCGTTCCCGGCTCGTACCAGCCGACGCCGGACCAGCGGGCCCCCGCGGTGTGGCGCTGGTTCACCGCGCCGGTAGAGGTGCTGTTTGCCCCGGGGGCGATCGTTGCGGTGACGATTATCGTATTTCTGATCTTCGTGGGCGGGTCGTTTACGATCCTCGAGCAGGCCGGGATCCTGGCGGCGGTCCTGGACCGGCTCGTGGCCGGGTTCTATGAACGGCGCTATCTGCTCATGGCGATCATCATCTTCTTTTTCATGGCGGTGGCCTCCGTACTGGGAATCTACGAGGCGATGGTGCCGCTGATCGTGTTCATCGTACCGCTCTCGCTCAAACTCGGGTGGGACTCGTTGACCGGTCTCGGCATGAGTCTCTTGCCGCTGGCCTTTGGGTTTTCCGCGGCGATCAGCAATCCCTTTACGATCGGGGTAGCGCAACGGATCGCGGAGCTTCCCTTGTTCTCCGGGGCGTGGCTGCGCATCCCCTTTTTTGTGGTTACCTATCTGGTGGTGCTGGTCTTTGTGACGAGCTACGCCCGCAGAATTGAGCAGAATCCGGAGCGTTCACCGGTGCACCATTTAGATGACGAGCGCCGGCGCCTGCTCAGCGACGAGGCGGCTGCTGCCGCTGGGGCAGAGGTGGCTCGGCCCTCGTCGGCCACCCCCGCCCCCGCCCCCGTGCCTGCTCCAGGGCCAGCCGGTGGAGCGCATATGTCACCGGCACTCAAGCGGGCTGCGTTGTGGTTTGGCGGCAACATCATCCTGGCGTTCATCTTCATCTTCGTGACCGCTCGCAATCCCGTGTTGAGCGATCTCGCCTTTCCCTTAATGGCCCTGCTGTTCTTTGTCGGCGGGCTGGGGGCGGGCCGCCTGGCGGGGCGGACGTGGACGCAGGTGTGGCGGTCCTTTGGAGGTGGGGCGCTGGGAATGGCCCCGGCGGTGGTGCTGATCCTCATGAGTCTCAGTGTCCGGCACATCGTGGAGCTCGGAGGCATCACCGACACCATTCTCAACTCGGCGGCCAACCTGATCGCCGGAAGTACCACCTTCATGGCGGCGTTCTTCGTGTATCTGGTAACCCTCGGCATGAACATCTTCATCGGATCGGCCAGCGCCAAGGCGTTTCTCATGATGCCGATTTTATCCCCGCTGGCGGACCTGGTGGGCATCACCCGCCAAACGGCGGTGCTGGCCTTTGGGTTTGGGGACGGATTTAGCAACATGCTGTTTCCCTCGAACGCGCTGTTGCTCATTGGTTTGGGCTTTACCGTGGTGAGCTATCCGCGGTGGTTCCGCTGGACGATCCTCCTGCAGATCGTGATGTTTGCGATATCGATGCTCTTCCTGTGGATCGCGGTGCGGGTGGGGTACGGGCCGTTTTGACTCCGGTTACGGCTGAGCTACCCACCGGTAGATGAGTTCCGGATGGGACACCGCCAGGGTCAGTCCCGCGTCGTGTACCAGCTCCATCTGAATGGCGGGATTTAATCTGCGAAACAGGTCGAGATATGCCGGCGGGGTGGTGAGGTTGTCGGCGCCGTGAAGCAGCGTCACCGGCACCGTAGCCTCCGAGACGAGATGCCCCCAATCCGCAAGCATCATCGATAGGTCGAGTTCGAATCCTGCTCCCCGCTGGCCCAAATAGAAGCTGTAGGTTGCGATGATCCCGGCGCGAAGTGCCTGCCGCTTCATAACCCCTGCGTCCGGCTGTACCCCTTGAAAAATGACATCCGTCCACCGTTCTACCCCGAGTCGTCGCGTACGGATCGTCAGTAGCTTGGTCATGAGTCGCGCCAGCCAGGGTGCCCGGCGGGCTGCTTGAATAAAAATCGATTGGTGCTCCGGCATCGCATGAATCTGCTCTAATTCCAGAAAGGGTGGGGCGGCGGAGACCGCCACGATCGCGCGAACCCGCTCGGGATGCGAGTGCGCCAGCTGGAGGGCCGGTATGAGCCCCACCTCATGGGCCAGAATCGTGACGTTGTTGATCTTGGAGGCGTCCAGATAGTGGAGAATATCGGCGGTGTGGCAATCGAGAATGTCTTCCCCGGCGGATGGGGGATACGTGCGCCCGTATCCCGGGCGTTCAATCGCGTGAACATCGAGTCCGAAACGGGTAGCCCACCGACGATCCTCCGGGTACTCACCGGCGCCAAAAGAGGGGCCGTGGATCAGGAGGATCCGCTTTCCGGTACGATCACCAAACCGGCGATGACCGACGAGGCGTTCGCTGCGGAAGAAACTCCCCAACTGGAGTGGCTCTTCGCGTGGTCCCCGCGGCAGGCTCCCCATGGCGCGCCCGGAGGTTTCAACGATCGCCGTGGCCGTAGCCGCTGCGGCAGCCGCAAGCGTTGCCGCCTCCAACTGGCTGCTTACCCCCAGCTTGTGAAGGATACTCTTTACTTGTTGCCGAACGGTGCCCACGGAGCGGTGTCGCTCCCGGGCGATCTCTTCGCTATTCCGTCCTTGGGATAGTCTGGAGAGCACCTCCCGCTCACTTGCGGACAGGGCGAACACATCCTCCAGAGCTTTGTCCACCGTATCCGGCCAGTAGTTTTGCAGCGCCTTGAGTACGAAGGCACGATATCCGGGACGGTAGGTGCCGGAGAGCACCACCGGCACCGTACGCCGCCCCGATGCGGGACGGTGTCCCCGGATCAAAGATGACCCGGGTGTCTGTGACAGGCGCTGAACAAACTGCTCAAACTCATCCCGGGTGATCCCGAGAGCGCTCACGCCGTCGCCGGTGTTCAGGTGAAACAGTGATGCCGCCGCCCCGTTGGCCGCCAGAATCTGACCGGACTTTGCCAGCGCCAAGGCTGCTGCTCCATGGGAATCGACCAATGCAAACAGCTGATCGTCATCTACCGTCTTCGCCTCAAGATCAATTAACCTAGTGGAGAGTTCCAGCGCGATCTCCGCCGGCAGCTCGCCGGTATGACGAAGCAGCGGCATCAGTGCACCACTCAGCTCGTCAAACGCTACCGTACCGTCGGCAACGCCGTTGATAAGTGCCCGAAGAGACGGGGCTGTCGGCAAATGAAGAGCGGGCTCCCGGTCGGGGCTCGTGTGATCCACGTGTTTGGGACCCTCCGGACCGGTCGGATTATTGGGTGCGGTGGGCGGCACCGCCTTCTCTGGAATCATCTTCTCCTGAATATACCATGCCGAATCCGTAGTGAGCCGTTGTTTCTGAGTAAAAACATCACTTTTATACCATATGGTAGATGCGCCCTCATGCCGGGCGCGGGATATTTCTCCTCATGATACCTGAAAAACAAACTACGGAGTTACCGATGCACACACCCCAAACGCGCGGAGTCGTCTTCCGCCACCCCCTGCGCAGCGCGACCATCTGTATCACGCTGTTGCTCACCCTGTTTCTATCTTGCCAGAACCCCGCCGGCCCCAGCACCGACGGCAGCCCAGACGACGGCACAACAGACGGCGGTACCAATACCCCGGTTATTGATGATGAGCCGGGTACGGGTGGTGGTGGCGGTTCCGGCGGATCTACCGGTGGCGATAGCAGCACTGGGGATGTTGCCCCCGAGCCGATTACTATTACGTTTGTGTTGGATATGGTCATTGATGCCGGAAATGGTGTTTCCCTTTCGACCGCCCACTCTGCCCCGGCGCCAATTTCTGTGACGGCAGGGGAGCCGGTACGGTTGACCCAAGGGATGGGTATGACGGCGACCGGGCCGATGCTAACGGGAGGCACTGGTACTTACCATGCTTCGGGTTGGTCGGAAGAGAACTACAGCTCGCAGTTTCCGAAAGTCTTTCACACGCACCAAACTTATGAAGCACCGTCTGGCCCCGGCTACTACCTGCCAGGATTCGAGGCGACCTTTACCGAACACACCACCCTCTATATCCGGTGGCTGCCTGAGTTGGATAATATTGCCGCGCAGGTGATGTATTATGAGCCGGGGGACTCATCGAACACGACAGCAGGTCCTATCGTGCACGTTCGGGACGAACTACCATTTGAAACAACTGCCCAGTTTACCCAGCGCGTTTCCCCTTCGTGGACGTTACCGGGGAACGAGGGTATCTACAGTTGGCAATCCGATGAGCGCAGCGAGTATCAACCCAGTGTTTAAAACAGCGGCGAATGCGCAACGGGATGGCCGTTTTAGACGGGCACCTT
>CAZNRF010000082.1:0-11232 GCA_964575075.1 uncultured Spirochaeta sp.
ATCAAGAACATGATCACCGGTGCTGCTCAGATGGACGGCGCGGTACTCGTTGTTGCTGCCACCGATGGTGCTATGTCACAGACTCGTGAACACATCCTGCTTGCTCGGCAGGTTGGTGTGCCGAAGATTATCGTCTTCATTAATAAGACTGACCAGGTGGACGACCCGGATATGATCGAGCTCGTTGAGGAAGAGGTTCGTGATCTCATGAACACCTATGACTTCCCCGGCGATGAAGTTCCGGTGATCAAGGGCAGCGCTTTTGTAGCCATGGAGAACCATGACAATCCCGAGAAGACCAAAGAGATCTTTGAGCTCTTCGAGGCGATGGACTCGTATTTTCCGGTACCTGAGCGCGCTATCGATAAAGACTTTCTTATGCCGATTGAGGACATCTTCTCCATCCAGGGCCGCGGTACTGTTGTGACCGGTCGTGTCGAGCGGGGAATCTTGAAGGTCGGCGATGAGATCGAGATCGTGGGTATTCGGGATACCAAAAAAACCACGTGTACCGGCGTTGAGATGTTCAACAAGCTTCTTGATGAGGGGCAGGCTGGTGATAACGTAGGCGCGTTGCTCCGCGGTGTTGAGAAGAAAGAGGTGGAGCGCGGCCAGGTGTTGGCTAAGCCCGGTTCGATCACTCCTCACACCAAGTTTAAGGGGCAGATCTACGCGCTCACGAAAGAGGAAGGCGGTCGTCACTCTCCGTTCATGAACGGGTATCGGCCTCAGTTCTACTTTCGGACCACTGACGTGACCGGAACGGTTACGCTGCCGGATGATAAGCAAATGGTAATGCCTGGAGACAACACAGAGATTGACGTTGAGCTCATCAAGGCAATTGCTATGGATAAGGGACTGCGCTTCGCAATTCGCGAGGGTGGCCGCACCGTCGCCAGCGGCCAGGTTATCGATATCATCGAATAACCGGTTGCAGGCCGGAATCAGGTCTTGGAGCGGTAGCACCGAGACCTGATTTTTTTGTCTTTGGAGGAAACATGCCTGGCGAGAAAATCCGGGTGCGATTGCGCGGTTTTGACGTGCAGTTAGTTGATCAGAGTGCCGCGTCGATCGTTCAGACGGTGCAAAAAGCGGGTGCCAACGTGTCGGGGCCGATTCCCCTTCCCACCCGGACGAATAAGTTCACCGTCCTTCGTTCTCCGCACGTGAATAAGAAAGCGCGAGAACAGTTTGAGATGCGGACGCACAAGCGGCTGATCGACATCTTAGAACCTTCTTCGGCAGTGATGGATGCGCTCATGAAACTTGAGTTGCCTGCCGGTGTCGATGTCGAGATAAAGCAGTAACAGGAAGTACAGATGGTTGGGCTTATCGGAAAGAAAGTCGGTATGACGCAGGTGTTTGACGGGGGCGGTAAATTGGTAACGGTGACCGTCTTGAAGGTTGAGCCAAACGTGGTTGTGCAGCGACGAACGGAAGATCGCGACGGATACAATGCCGTATTGCTGGGCGCCGGAGTGCGGAATCCGAAGCGGGTGAGTAAGCCCGTAGCCGGACAGTATGCCGACGGTATCGATCCCCGGCGGGATGTTTTTGAGTTTCGTGATTTTGACCACGAGTGCGAAGTCGGCGACGAGTTGTCCCTTGAGATCCTGAAAGACGTTTCATTTATTGATGTGACGGGCACAAGCAAGGGAAAAGGTTATCAGGGTGTCATGAAGCGGCATGGCTTTCATGGTGGACGGAAGACTCACGGGTCAAAGTTTCACCGTGAAAACGGGTCTACCGGTATGGCAGCGACTCCTTCGCGGGTCATCAAAGGAACGAAGATGGCCGGGCGCATGGGTGGCGAACGCAGCACGATGTTGAATCTGCGAGTGGTAGAGATTGATGCCGAGAATCAGCTCATGCTCGTGCGAGGCGCGGTTCCTGGACGAAATGACGCCGTGGTGCGAATCCGACCGGCCATAAAGAAAGCGTTCGTCCGTTGAGTAAGGGTGACGTGATGAATACGAAAGTAGTTTCTACAGCTGGTAAAGAAATAAAAGACGCCACGCTGAGCGACGAGGTTTTTGGCCGCGAGGTGAGCGAAGGGGCGATCTATCATGCGATTCGCAACGAGCTTGCCAATAAGCGCGTCGGAACCGCGGTAACGCGCACGCGCGGTGATGTCCACTTCAGTGGCAGAAAACCGTGGCGCCAGAAGGGCACCGGCCGGGCTCGGTCCGGTTCTCGTCGCTCCCCGGTGTGGGTCGGCGGTGGTACGATCTTCGGGCCACAGATGCGGGATTATGGATATCGCCTTCCTCGTAAAATGAAGCGGGTGGCCATTAACAGCATCCTGTCCCAGAAAGCCGCCGAGGAAGACTTGATCGTCGTGGAAGACTTTACGGTTGATAGTGGAAAGACCAAAGATATGGCGGCGATCATGCAACAGTTAACCGACGCCAAGCGGGTAGTTTTGGTGACCAAGGAAGATGATCCGATGCTCAAACGGGCAGCGCGCAATATTCCGTGGTTACGATACCTCAACTGGAATCGGTTGCGGGCTCATGATTTGTTTTACGCTCATAAGGTGGTCGTGATGGAATCCGCGGCGGACCTTCTCGGTCAGCAGGCAACGGGGGTGGAGTCGTGAATCCCGAACAGGTAGTTATTGAGCCGATCCTGACGGAGAAGAGTAACGAGATGCGCGAGCGCGGCGTCTATACCTTTCGCGTAAACGCTCGGGCCAACAAGATTCAGATCAAGGATGCGGTCGGCAAGCTGTTTGACGTACACGCGGTTGAGTGTCGCGTAGTCAATGTGAAATCAAAACCGAAGCGTACGCGCTATGCTGCGGGTAAGACGGCGACCTGGAAGAAGGCGATTGTGAAGCTTGCGGAAGGCGAGCGTATCAGTGTCTTCGAAGGCGCGTAGGAGTAGTTAGAGATGGCGATCAAAACCTATAAGCCGATTACGCCCGGCTTGCGGTTCAAGACGACACTGAACTTCGACGGTGTGGACAAGAAGGATCCCGAGCGCAGCTTAACTCGTGGGGAAGCTTCACACGCTGGTCGTGATAGTAACGGGCGTATCAGTGTTCGTCGTAAGGGTGGCCGGGTCAAACGTCGTTATCGGACGATTGACTTTATCAGGGACAAGAATGATGTGCCTGCGAAAGTGGCCTCTATTGAGTATGACCCGAACCGGAGTGCCAATATCGCGTTGTTGCATTACGCGGATGGTGAGAAGCGTTACATACTCGCTCCGAAGGGATTGAAGAAGGGCGACACGGTTCAGAATGGGCCGAAGGCCGAGCTGAAGGTTGGTAATTGTCTTCCGCTCGAGAACATTCCTGTCGGTTCGCCGGTGCACGCGATTGAGCTTCAGCTTGGTCGTGGAGGACAGCTCGCCAGATCAGCCGGGGCAGCCGCGACGATCGTGGCGTCTGAAGGCGACTACGTAACGGTTCGTTTGCCCTCCGGTGAAATGCGCATGGTTTTCAGGAAGTGCCGTGCCACCCTTGGTAGCGTAGGCAATGAGGACCATATGAACGTGACGCTTGGTAAAGCCGGGCGCGCTCGTTGGCTTGGACGGCGACCTCAGGTTCGTGGTGTCGCGATGAACCCGGTCGATCACCCGCATGGTGGTGGTGAAGGTAGTACCGCGGGAGGACGACATCCGGTTTCTCCGTGGGGAACACCTGCCAAAGGATACAAGACCCGCAAGAAGCGGAAATCTTCCGGCAAGTTTATTGTGAAGAAACGGAAGTAGGAGTCTGGTATGTCGCGATCTATAAAGAAAGGTCCGTTCATTGAAAAGAGCTTGTACACACGCGTTCTGGATATGAACAAGTCCGGTGAAAAGAAGATGATAAAGACGTACTCCCGTACTTCCACAATTATTCCAGAGATGGTGGGGCTCACTATCTCGGTCTATAACGGGAAGTCGTGGGTCCCGGTTTACGTCACGGAAAATCTCGTCGGCCACAAGCTGGGTGAGTTTTCGCCGACACGGCTGTTCCGTGGACACGCCGGTTCAGACCGAAAAGCCGGAAGACGGTAGAAGGCGAAACTATGGGATACAGAGCAGTAGCAAAGTACGTGCGTATATCTCCCTTTAAAGCGCGGCGGGTCGCTGACATTGTGCGGAGCCGGCCGTACCCGGAAGCGGTAGCTATCTTGAACAATCTTCCGAATAAAGGTGCGCGCCTGGTTCAGAAGGTGATTCAATCCGCTGCGGCAAATGCCTTGAGCAACAACCGCAGTTTGGACGAAGGGATGCTGTACGTGAGTGAGTTGTACGTGAATGAGGGCCCTCGGATGAAACGTCTGTGGGTACGGGGGCGCGGTCGTGCGGATCTCTTGCTGAAGCGCATGAGCCATATCACGGCGGTGGTTGACCGCATCGAAAAGTCGGGAGAATAACGTGGGACAGAAAGTTAATCCGTACGGTCTACGGCTCGGCATCAACAAGTCCTGGCGTTCCAAGTGGTATGTTGACCCACGGGAATACGCCGATACGCTCCATGAGGACCTGAAGCTGAGGAAAGTACTTCACAGCGCCCCGGAGGCGCGAAGTGCTGATATCGCCGAGGTTGAGATCATTCGTCATCCTCAGCGGGTGACCCTGGTTATCCACACCTCTCGACCGGGCGTAATTATTGGTACAAAAGGGTCGAATATTGAGAAGATCGGCCAGCGCCTTCAGAAGGCTGCGGGCAAAAAGATTCAGATCAAGATTAAAGAGATAAAGCGACCCGAGACACATGCGCAGGTGATGGCGCTGAATATCGCGCGGCAGTTGCGGTCTCGTGGATCTTTTCGACGGACGCTGAAGATGGCCGTGAATAACGCGATGAAGGCGGGCATTCAGGGCGTGCGGATCCGAATCGCCGGACGGCTCGGTGGCGCGGAGATGTCCCGGGTAGAGCAGCAGAAGGCCGGGCGCGTTCCGCTCCATACGTTGCGAGCGGATATCGATTACGGGTTTGCCGAGTCTCTCACGACCTTCGGCACGATCGGTGTCAAGGTCTGGATGTTTCACGGCGAAGTGCTGAGCAAGGAGCCCAAGCCCGATGCCGGTGCCGTGGTGAAGAAGCGACGCGAGCGCCCCTCTGAGAGGAGTAGCTAACAATGCTGAGTCCAAAGCGAGTACGGTTTCGTAAACGGCAGCGGCGGGTAAAACGGGACCTCAAAGGGACCGCGTTCCGCGGAAATACCGTTGCTTTTGGTGACTTCGGGCTGGTGGCCGCAGAGGGTGAATGGATCACCAACCGCCAGATCGAAGCGGCGCGTATTGCAATGACCCGTAAGATTAAGCGTGGCGGTAAGGTTTGGATTCGGGTGTTTCCGGATGTTCCGTATACCAAAAAACCTGCGGAGACACGCATGGGTAAAGGTAAAGGTTCGCCGGAGCACTGGGTTGCGTCTGTGAAACCGGGGGTAGTGATGTTTGAGCTCGCCGGCGTCAGTCGCGAACTTGCCGAGTCGGCTATGAAACTTGCCGGAAGCAAGTTGCCTATTAAGACGCGTTTTGTGGTGCGTAAAGGAGCGGAGTTATGAAAGATTCCTTTCGCGACCTGACGTTTGAGGAGCTTGTAGCCAAGCGTGAAGAACTCCGAAGGAAGTATCTGGATGCGCGAATGAACAAGGTGGTAGGTCATGTAGACAATCCACTGGAGGTTCGTACGTTGCGACGGCAGGTTGCCCGGCTCAACACGCTGATCTACAACCATGCAGAGATTGCGTCGGTTGAACAGGAGAAGGGTTGATGGCGGCAGAAACGATCAAGACGGCCGGAAAGAAAGTCTTTCAGGGCCGGGTAGTAAGCGACAAGATGGAAAAGACGATCGTTATCCAGGTGGACGGCCGAATGGTACATCCCTTGTATAAGAAGTACGTTCGCTTTTCTAAGAAGTTGAAGGCGCATGATGAGAACAACGAAGCACATGTTGGTGACACGGTGCGGGTTGTTGAGTCGCGACCTATTAGCAAAGACAAGCGCTGGCGGTTGTTCGAGATCGTCGAACGCGCACGCTGAGGTAGAGTGCTATGGTTCAGATGCAGACGTATTTGAATGTTGCTGACAACAGCGGCGCGAAACGGGTTCAGTGCATCAAGATTCTCGGTGGGAGCAAGCGGAAGTACGCTTCTGTGGGAGATGTCATTGTTGTGGCGGTAAAGGATGCATTACCGAACGCGCCGGTGAAGAAGGGAACTGTCGAGCGAGCGGTTATCGTTCGGACCACGAAAGAGTTTCGTCGGAATGATGGAACTTACATTCGGTTTGACGATAACGCGTGCGTGATCATCGACAAGACACACAATCCGAAGGGAAAGCGAATTTTCGGCCCTGTCGCGCGGGAACTCCGCGACGCAGATTACATGAAAATCGTTTCGCTGGCTCCCGAGGTACTGTAGGAGCGTTCTTATGAAGACAAAACTGAAGAAGAACGACACGGTGACGGTGATTGCCGGCAAAGATAAAGGAAAATCCGGTCGGGTGTTGCGAATCGATGAGAAAGCCGGTCGCGTGTTAGTTGAAGGTGTCAATATGGTGAAGAAGGCGCAACGAAAGCAGCGCCAGGAAGACACCGGAGGCATCATCGAGAAAGAGGCGCCGATCGCAATTTCCAACGTGATGTATGTTGGAAAGGATGGTAAACCAGCCCGCTTGGGTTACCGAGTCGAAGGCGGCGAGAAAGTCCGGTTTTCCAGAAAGACGGGGGAAACGGTCTGATGGCTGATTACATACCGGCAATGAAACAGTTGTATCGGGAGTCGGTGAAGCCGGCTCTTGTAGAAGAGTTCGGATATCGAAGTGTCATGGAAGTCCCCGTTGTGGATAAGATTATTCTCAGCATGGGCGTCGGTGATGCGATCGATAACAAGAAGGCGCTTGAGAGTGCACAGAACGAACTGTCGTTAATCGGCGGTCAGCGGGCTGTCCGCACCAGAGCCCGGAAATCGATCTCTAATTTTAAGTTACGCGAGGGTATGGAAATAGGCGCCAAGGTCACACTGCGGCAGAATCGCATGTGGGAGTTCTTGGAGCGGCTGGTGGATATCGCACTACCGCGCGTAAAAGACTTTCGTGGTATCAATCCAAACGGTTTCGACGGTCACGGAAATTATTCGCTCGGTATTACTGAGCACATTATTTTTCCGGAGATCGACTACGACAAAATTGACCGGATCACCGGACTCAATATCGTAATCGTTACCACGGCCCGGACCGATCAGGAAGCGCGTTCGCTTCTAACCGGTCTGCGAATGCCGTTCCGGAAATAGGAAAGAGGGGGCTCAATGGCTAAGAAGTCCATGATCATTAAGGCGCAACGGAAACCGAAGTACAGCACGCGTCGCGTTAATCGGTGTCGCGTTTGCGGGCGTCCCCGCGGTTATATGCGGAAGTTCGAGATGTGCCGCGTCTGTTTTCGAAAATTGGCGAGCGAGGGAATGATCCCCGGTGTCACCAAATCGAGCTGGTAGGAGTGAGAGATGAGTGTTTCTGATCCCGTTGCGGATATGCTTACCAAGATTCGGAACGCGAGTATGGCCAGGTTTGAGAAGGTCGACATCACTCCGTCGAAGCTGAAACTTGAGATCATAAAGATTCTGAAGAATGAAGGCTACATCAAGAACTTCAAGAAGATGAATCAGGAAGATCTGGATACGATCCGGGTTTTCCTGAAGTACGACGACAGGCAGCAGCCGGTGATTCATGGTATCCAGAAGATTTCTACGCCAGGACGGCGAGTGTATTCAGGATACCGGAAGCTTCCGCGTGTGCTTAACGGCTATGGGACAGTTATCGTTTCGACTTCGTCGGGCGTGACTACCGGCCGGAAAGCTGCCGAGAAGCAGGTTGGCGGAGAGCTGATCTGCTCCATCTGGTAAGGAGTGTATCGATGTCTCGAGTAGGACGGTTACCGATCACGGTACCCAAAGGGGTGAGCGTGGACGTATCCGGTCAAAGCGTGACGGTCAAAGGACCTAAGGGCGAATTGACCGAGGCGTTGCGTCCCGAGGTGACGGTACAGGTTGGCGATGCGGAAGTCGTGGTCGAGCGGGCTTCTGAGAGCCGGAAGGCCCGGGGATTCCATGGGCTGTATCGACAGCTGATTGCTAATATGATTCAGGGTGTTACCGACGGTTTTTCCCGGGCGCTGTTGATTAACGGTGTCGGGTATCGCGCGGAAGTGAGTGGGCAAAGCCTTACTCTGAACCTTGGATTCAGCAACCCGATAGAGTTTCGGCTTCCCGAGGGCGTGAGTGCAGATACGGATGGACCGAACCGGGTGGTAATTCGCGGTATCAGCAAGCAGTTGGTAGGGAAGGTCGCCTCGGAAATCCGTGGCATTCGGCCGCCGGAGCCTTACAAAGGTAAGGGCATTAAGTACGAGAACGAGTACGTCCGTCGCAAGGTCGGAAAGTCCGGAATCAAGTGAGCAGGTAGAGCCGTATGAAACGAGTGATTGAAAAGAATCGGCGTCGACGACGTCGGAAGACACGGATTCGCGGAAAGGTGTATGGTACCCCCAGCAGACCGCGGTTGAGTGTGTTTCGGTCGAACAAGAACCTGTATGTGCAGGCGATCGACGATCAAGAGGGTAAGACCTTGGCGGCGGCGTCTAGTGTCAGCGGAGATCTCAAAGGATTGAAGGCTAACACGGAAGACGCGGCAAAGATTGGTGAGGCGATCGGGAAGCAGCTTCTCGATATGAACGTAACCGAAGCGGTTTTTGACCGGAACGGGTACTTGTATCACGGCGTCGTTCAGGCGGCTGCCGAAGGTGCTCGTAAAGCCGGCGTGAAGCTGTAGGGGGCTTTCGTGGATCAAGGAATGGATAAAGAGCTTCAAGAGAAGCTTATCAAGCTTAATCGCGTCTCTAAGGTCGTCAAAGGTGGCCGGCGGTTTTCGTTTTCTGCTCTCGTAGTAGTAGGCGACCGAAATGGTCGCGTTGGCTACGGTTACGGGAAGGCGAACGACGTATCCGAAGCGATTCGGAAAGGCGTGGACCGTGCGAAACGCAGTATGATCGAAGTTCCGCGGCAAAAGCAGTCGATTCCTCACGTGGTGCAGGGCCGGTTTAAGAGTGCAAATGTGCTCCTGAAACCTGCGGCACCGGGAACCGGGATCATCGCCGGTGGGCCTGTACGTGCGGTCCTCGAAGTTGGCGGCATCAATGACGTGCTGAGTAAGTCCATGGGAAGCCAAAACCAGGTGAACGTGGTAAAGGCGGTCTTCCATGGTCTGGAAAGTCTGATGCGGGCCCGAGAGGTTGCCACCGCGCGAGGTAAGACGCTCAAAGAGATGTGGGGGTGATTGATGAAAGTTCGCATTACTCTCGTACGAAGCCCGCTCGGGAGAAAACCGAATCAGCGTCGGACGGTAGAGGCGCTTGGGCTGCGGCGAATACGACATTCGGTGGAAAAGGAATTGAGTGATTCCATTCAAGGAATGATCAATACGGTTTCGCACCTGGTGACTGTTGAGGAAGTGAAATGAGTACGTTGCGCGTTCCTGCCGGAGCGATTCGGCAGAAGAAAAGAATTGGTCGCGGTTCCGGATCCGGTACCGGCAAGACCTCGGGGAAAGGGCACAAGGGTCAGAACGCTCGTTCCGGTGGCGGAGTGCGCCCCGGGTTTGAGGGTGGACAGATGCCCTTGTACCGTCGAATTGCGCGTCGCGGATTTTCGAACTACCCGTTTAAGGTAGAGTACATCCCGCTGAACCTCGATCGGCTGAACTCAGCGTTTGAGGCCGGCGCGGCGGTAGATCTCGAGGCGTTGAAATCCGTCGGGTTGGTGAGTCGCAACGCGACTTATGTGAAGGTACTCGGACGGGGTGAAATCGATAAGGCGCTTACGGTGACGGGTCTGCGGGTCTCCGCTGGAGCTCAGAAAAAAATTGAAGCTGCCGGTGGTTCCGTTGCCGTGCCTGCTGTAGAAGGATAATAACGAATGGCTTCGAACCCGATCGCTGACATTTTCAGGATCAAAGATCTGCGGGAACGGGTGTTGTTCACCTTGTTTGCGCTTGGGGTGTTTCGTTTGGGCGCTACGATCCCCATTCCTGGAATTAACCTGAACGCATTGCAGCTGTATTTCGATACACAGCAGGCTGGCGGCGGGATTTCGGTCACTGATTACCTGGATTTTTTTGCCGGAGGAGCTTTTTCCCGGTTTAGCGTCTTTATGCTGGGAATCATGCCGTATATTTCGATGTCGATTATCATGCAGCTTCTGCTGCTTGTTTTTCCGGCGTTGAAGCAGATTTCTCAAGAAGACGGTGGTCGAAAGAAGATCCAACGCTATACGCGGTACGGTACCGTGATTGTGGCGATTATTCAGTCATTCGCCGTTACCGTCTACGCCGACAGCATCCCCGATGCGATAACAATTAGTCGTGGATTGTATACGGTGGTATCGATGATCGCCGTCACTTCGGGAACGGTGTTTCTCATGTGGCTTGGGGAGCAGATTAATCAGCGAGGTATCGGTAACGGCATCTCATTGTTGATCTTTGCAGGAATTGTCGCACAGCTTCCGAATGCGATTTGGCTGCTT
Source organism: uncultured Spirochaeta sp. (assembly GCA_964575075.1). Lineage (GTDB taxonomy): Bacteria > Spirochaetota > Spirochaetia > DSM-27196 > Alkalispirochaetaceae > Alkalispirochaeta. Next base: position 10,518 of record CAZNRF010000082.1, read on the forward strand.
GGTTCGAGAATTCAGTCCGGCGATCTCAATCCGGTATTTGTCATTGTCGTTATGGCGATGTTCGTTGCTGTGGTGTCTCTGGTCGTATACGAGCAACGTGGGCAACGGAAGATCCCGATCCACTACGCGAAGCGGGTTGTGGGACGGCGAATGTACGGTGCTCAGAATACGTACGTTCCGTTCAAGATCAATCCGTCCGGGGTTATTCCGGTGATTTTCGCATCCAGCGTCCTGACGTTCCCGCTGCAGATCGCTCAAGGTCTCGGGCCGGAAGTGCGGTGGCTCCAGAGGGTTGCGTTTTTTATGCGGCCTGATGGCAACGCGTACCTGATTATCTATACGGTGCTTATCGTCTTCTTCGCGTATTTCTATACGCAGGTTACGCTAAACCCGATTGAGATATCAAAGAACATCCGTGAGAACGGAGGCTCGATTCCGGGGATCCGGAGTGAAAAGATGGAAGAGTATTTCACTCGTGTGCTTAACCGCATCATTCTTCCAGGGGCTCTCTTCCTCGCGTTTATTGCGGTAATTCCAACGCTGGTACAGCGATTGTTCAACTTCCCCCAACAGGTAGCATTTCTGTTAGGTGGTACATCGCTTCTTATCATGGTTGGAGTTGATCTGGACTTGATGTCCCAGATCGAGGGGCATCTTCGGATGCATCATCATGACGGACTAACGAAGCGAGGCAGAGTGAAGTCTCGCCGCAGTC
>CAZNRF010000083.1:0-11159 GCA_964575075.1 uncultured Spirochaeta sp.
GTGAAAAGTATCATCATCACCGCGCACACGGCTGCGAACGTCGGGATCTACTCTGTTGTTTCGTCGATGCTTATCTCGCGATGGAAGGCGGCGCCGCTGTTCAGGGAGCGTATGTAGGCCACCAGCTCTTCGACAGCATCCAGCGCCTGCCAATACTTCCCGATAAACCGTCCAATTTCGGCCTCATCCAACGCGTATGTCTGTCCGAAGAACCACCGTTGCCGTCCGTGGTATGCCAGCACGTCACGCCGAAGACTTGGATCCGGCACCAACTGTTCCAGAAACTGCGCAGACGCCGATACCGATGATTCCCAAGCCGCATAGTAGTTGAGAACATCGGATACATCTAGTGTATAGAAAGAGTAGTAGCGTGCCGCGTCCAAGTATTCTTTTGCCCGGTCCAGCCCCCCTTTTCCTCGTTTGAGCTGAATGTGGTCAGCGTCCGCCCCATATCGCGCAACGGTCGAATCGGCAAGGGCTTCCACGGCACCATAGACCCACAAGCCCTCAAACGTGCTACCCGTATGGCCTTCTTGTATGCCACCAAAGCTGAAAAGATAGTTCTCTTTGGCCTTTTGTCCTTCCCTGAGCGCTTTCAGCGTATGGAGTTCACGTACCGAGTTCTGTATGAGATTCGCTGAAAAAGATTTCCGGTGCATGGCCTCGATTGCCCCGGGCCACAAGTACGTCGAGTGTCGAACGCCGATCCCCAGCCGCGGCACCCCGCCGAGCGGTCGCGGGCCCTGTTCTGCATCGATCGTGCGAAAGAACCAGTTCAACGTTGAAGCGTCCGTGGGATAAACCGCCACCGCCACCCCATCATCCAATGCACGGACATGTGCCGCCGAGTGTTCATCGTTCCGTCCGGCGGAGCTGCCAAGCTGCAGCAGGATCCGCTGGCCGTCCCCGGTTAACCGAGCGAGAAACCAGTGATTTCCGTCCTTGCGGGTGTAAGAGCCGGGGAACAGTTCCAACCCGTCCGCAGTGAACGCCGAGCGCTCTATACCTCGGGGGCGTATCCTCTTTCCGCATTCATCCACGAGTCCTTGAAAAAACTCTCCGGGAACCTTCTCAACCGTCTTCCGGGCCGTCTCCATGTCCCATGATCTCGTATCCAGGACGGCCGGATTCACCGTCGGATCCAATTCCAGGGCGCCAACCTTTACCGTACTCATTACTTGTCCTCCACGAGGAAGCGTAGCCGGTCCAAAATCATCTCGTTCATCGCACGATACTCTTGTATGAATTGATCCAGCGTCTGTCGCACCGGGGTCCATGCGGCGACGGCTTCCGCATCTTGCGCCGACAAGCTAAGCGGCTCCTCCGGCTTACCTTCATCTCCGTCACTTGGCGTCCACCACGCCTGACGAAAGATCTCGCTCGAGAACATCGTTCGGATAGATTCATACGGAGTATCTTCTGCGATTGAGTTTCCCCGCATCTCACGAGGATGTGCATCGAACGCACGGCGCACGTTCGGAAACACCGTTATGGAAGGCACACCCCACATCTCCTCGATATCGGGTAGCCAGTCTCCATAGATCCGCAGAGAGGCAATCAATAACTGGACGCGGGTTGGGTCCAGTCCCTTGCCCCGGCCGGCTCTGGAACCGTAGAGGTGTTGGTAGATTCTTCGTGCTACAGCTACACCGCCCCACCGAGCCGCCTCGACTCCACCCGGCACATCGCGTTCCGCCAGCTCATCCCTGACCGGATATGCCAAGCGGCCGTTCATCAAGGCTATGTTCGAAACTATCGCATTACCTTCCTCCAGCACCTCGGCAAGCTCCACCGCTTGAAACATCGAAAACGTCAGCGTCATGGTAACCCCGATGCCGAGCTTTGTGAGCTCCCCGGCAGCGAGCTTTCCGGCAGGCGTGGCGGGCAGCTTTATCACGGCATTCGGAACGCCGCCCAACCGGTTCCCCAGCGCCTGGTACAGGGCGATTGCCTGAGAAACCATGGCGTCTGCATCGTCGTAGTTATCCGGACTCACCTGTACGTTTACGAAACCCTGATGTCCCCCCGTAATCAAGAAGATGTCGCGAAGCATTCGGCAGTTCTGCTCCACCACTGCCGTAGTCACCAGGGTATTCAGGTGTCGGATCATGCCGTCCCGGTCGGCCTCGGAGCTATTGAGCGTCCGCTTGATTGCGTCCCGGTCATATTCTTCACGTATGATTTCGTCCACGCGTCCATTCCAGAACGTTGCGTCCGCATCCCAGGCCACCTTGATTAGAACGGGATTCGTTGTCTGAGAACAAACTCCAACACGTAACGCGTGGTCGAGGAACGTTGCGTAGTCGTTCCCGAGAGTGGTATTCGTCTTTCCTTCAAAATATGCTTGCGCTGCCCGCCGCATGTTCGAAGATTCATACTCGGCCCACATGGACTCGATATGGCCACCGAGGGTTTCGGTCATGCTTGCGTCGGCTATCGATGAAGCTTCTTCCGGATCGGTGACCTTCTCCGCCGCGAGACGAGTGAGCAAGTGTTCTCTCAGCTGCTCGTGTAATTCCCGTGCCGCTTTCGAGTCCTTCTCCTCAAACCTCTCGGTCAACCCCTTTGCTCTTCGCGCCAAATCCATCGGCGGCTGTACATCCTCGGAACGCCATGCAGGAAGGAATGAACCCAAGTCCAGGCTGAGCTTCACGCAAAAAGACAGGATACGATTTCTCACATCGACAGTGCCACCATCAAAGATCCCCGGTAACTCGCTTTCAAGAAGCTCCAGTGCGGCACCCCGGTCGTTCGGAGCAACTCGGAACACGAACTGGTTCGTAGCCTCGGCTATTTTGCCCTCAGCTATACGTTCGAGCATTTTCGACCATGGCTCTTGCCGCACACGCTCAAGCTCGGCACGGATTTCCTCGCGTTGTTCCTGCGCTGTCGCTGCTTTCATCTTCTCCTGCATCACCCAATCTCCTTTGCGTACTTATCCATCGCCTCTCGGGTCAACGTGGTACCGGCGCCCGGCAGTCCAGGCAACTCGTAGAAACCGTCACGCACGCTGACAGGCTCCTCGAAACAGTGCCTGATCCACGGAATGAACTCCAGTCTACTCGACGAAGGATGAGCGTAGGAGAGATGGACGTGCACCTGCCCCATATCACCCACGTGAGCCACGACAGGCAGGTGAAACGCCAGCGCAAGGTCCGCCACCCGCAACCACTCCGTTATTCCACCAAGGCGAGTCATATCCGGCTGAACCCAATGAACGGCTCCGGCAGTAATGAAGTCCCGGAATGCATCCAGCGAGTACAACTGCTCGCCGAGAGCAATGGGTACTTGTACAGCCTGCGCAAGTTTGGCGTGACTGGAAAGATCATCATAGAAAAGGGGCTCTTCGACCCACAATACGTCCAATTCCGAAAGCCGTCGAGCAACCGTGAGCATGGTCGGTAGATCCCAGCGTCCGTTACAATCCACCGCTAAGGTCGGTTTCGATCCAATCGCCTTTCGCACCAACTCGACCCGTACCAGATCCGACATAGGATCGTCCGAGCCGATCTTGATTTTCACCCCGCCGAACCCCTCTTCTTCGACCAACCGCCTGCACGAGTCCGCCACCGTCCGGGCAGACAGACTCAACCACCCGCCGTCGGTGTTATAGGCGGCAACGCGAGGCGTCGTCGCACCCCCGAGTAACCGCCACAGGGGCAGCCCGGCCAGCTTCGCTTTCAGGTCCCACAACGCGGTGTCCACCGCTGCAAGGGCGAGATGGGTGATGCCCGCCCTACCGACCCATTGCACCGGCGCGTGAGCGTACAGTTTCCACCATAAGCGCTGGACGTCCCGGGGGTCTTCCCCGTGCAAAAGAGGAGCGTAGGAGTCACGGATGCAGGCGGTGATCAGTTTGTCCGAAGCAAGATGAGCGTGAGTGCCGGTAAACCCGTATCCCTGTAGGCCGTCCTGCGTTGTTATTCTTGCCCCTACTACGCCCCAGTGCGTTACGGTGTGGGTGCTGTCCTGGACGAGCTCCCCCGTCACCGGTACATGCAAAATGTAGGGCTCAACTGCTACTATACTCGGATCGCTTTGAGACAAGACAAAACCTCCGATTCCTTCGCCACCGAGACGCGCTAAACAAACCCAACGGGCGCAGCCTCCCATGGCTGCGCCGACGTCACTGCAGACCGAACACCAACCTCGGAAGCCACATCGAAATGGCCGGAATAAACGTCACCAAGAGTAGTACAATTACGAGAGGAATGATAAAGACGGCGGTGGCCCGCGCACAGTCCTCGAACGGCAACTTAGCCACCCGCGATAATACGTACAGAACCATTCCAACGGGCGGGGTGAGTAGGCCGATCATCAGATTGAGGATCATGAAGATACCGAAGTGCACCGGTTCCACCCCGATCTGTGTAGCTATGGGTAACAACACCGGGACGAGGATGGTAATTGCCGCAATCGTCTCCATGAAAAAGCCCACAATGAAAAGCACCAAGTTCAGCAGTAGCAACAAAACGATCTTATTCTGACTAATGCCAAGCAGGGCCTCGGCGAACATAACAGGCACGCGGAGCCTGGTCAGGATCCATGCGAAGATAGCGGCTCCTGCGACAATGAACAGAATCGTTGCTGTCGTTTCCAGAGTATCGAGACTCACCTCCACGATCTTTTTGAATGTGAGCGTTCGGTACAGAACCACACCAAGTATCAAGCTATAGGCGGAGGCGGCCACGGCTGCCTCGGTCGGGGTGAACACACCGAGAGCAATACCGCCAATAATAATGACGGGGGTAAACAGCGCTGGGAAGCCCGTGTACGCGCTCACGAAAACGTTTTTCACAGAGAACGTCGCATCCCGCGGATACCCGCGTTTGCGAGCAAACCAGATAATGAGAAGCGATAGTGACACACCCATCAATAATCCCGGAACGATTCCGGCGATGAACAGCTGACCGATCGAGGCCTGGGCGATGACGCCGTACACAACCAGAGGCAAGCTCGGCGGGATGATCGGGCCAATCGTGGAGGACGCCGCGGTAATGGCTACCGACACGTCCTTTTCGTATCCGGCATCCGTCATCGCCTTGATCTCAATTGTCCCGAGCCCGCCGGCGTCGGCGACGGCTGCGCCGGACATTCCGGCGAATATGATGCTTGCCCCCACGTTCACGTGACCCAGGCCACCGCGCATCCAGCCCACTATCGACCGGGCAAAGCCGAAAATGTGCGTGGTGAGCCCTGCCGCATTCATAAGATTGCCGGCTAAAATGAAAAACGGCACCGCAAGAAGGGGAAAACTGTTCACACCACCGGCCATTCTCTGAAGCACGATGAAATCAGGTATCCGATCCGAAAGATAAACCCACAACATCGACGCACCGCCGAGCGAGATCGCAATCGGGACGCCGATGATCAACATTCCGAAAATTGCAATAAACAGTATAGTCAGCACGATAGGTACCCCACCAAATTCAGCAAAGATTTATCAAAGCCGCTCTTCCCGAGACATCGGCACGTATTTCTGTCTCCAGTGCACAATGGCCAACTTCACCGAGTGGAATAGCATTCCTATGAAGCCAAGCAGCACTATCGCATAGACAACCGATACCGAAATGCGGACACTGCTCAAGTAGTTGTTCACTGTTCGCGGAATAATCGTGATACTCAGTCTCACACCCAACGCCATGAACACAATCCGTATGACGTCCACAAGAGTTATCAGTATCCGGCCAACCTTCCGGGGCAGATACCTGTACAAGAACTGCACGAATATATGCGAGTTCCTGCGTACCGCCATCACTGAACCCAGGAACGTCACACATATCAGGAGGTACCGTGCGCCTTCCTCGGTCCAGGCGTACGAGAAGCCCAGGAAATACCGAGTGAAAAACTGACCGAACACAACACCTAGAAGGACCCAAAATACAAATAAAGCGACATAATCTTCGACGGGATAATCACGATATCGAAACTCCGGCTCGGCCGCTTTCTGTTCCTTGATCAGCTCCACAATCTCTTCCGTCCCGCCCGAAGAAGCGGAACCTGTCTTCTGATCGCTCATTTCTTTACCGCCTCGTCAAGTGTCAGAGTGCGCTCCATCTTTCTCTTGATTGGAAAACCGGTTGAGCCCTTCGGGGCTCAACCGGCGCTGCATGTGTTTTGTGTTTTACGATCCGTCCGTAGAGAGAGGACCGACTCCTGTGGGTCTCTTACTCGGCCAGCTCGAGAAGGGCATTTAATTGATCTTCCGTCCATGTGGCGTCGGATCCGGTCCATTCAGGCTCCACCAACTCTCTCAACGCCTCTCGATCAGGCTCGATGATTGTCAGGCCTTGCTCTTCAAACCAATCCGTCAGCTCGAGCTCCTGCTCGTAGATCGCCTCCGAGCTCCGTACCGAGGCTTCCCTTATGACCTCACGAAAGATCTCCCGATCTTCCTCCGGCATTTCTTCCCACAGGTCGCCGCGGACGATTGTCATCAGAGTATTCACCATGTGGCCGGTGAGATTGATGTAGTCTTGCACTTCGTAGAAGTCCATAGCCCTGATAGTGGGCAGGGGATTCTCCTGTGCATCTACGACTCCCTGCTGTAGTGAGAGGTAGACCTCCTGGAATGCAATCGGAGTCGGATTTGCATCCACCGCGTTCTCGAAAAACATCAGGTAAATCGGCGCGTTGGGGACGCGGATGTCGAGGCCTTCAAGATCCTCAGGCCCTTCAATCGGCGTGTTGGAGGAGACATGGCGAGTACCGTAGTACAGGGGAACAATGACCTCGTGTCCCGTCTCGTCTCGGTAACCGTCCGCCAGCTCATCCATCACATCACTGTCGGAGAAGGCCATCCAGTGGTCGAAATCACGGAACACCATCGGCGCCTCAGCAATGGCAATCGGCCCGTACGTCCCGGACAAGAAGCCTGCACCGGCGTAGACGATATCCGCCGTACCCGTATCGAGACCCTCGACAATATCAGACTCGCTCCCGAGCTGAGCCGCCGGGAACACCTCGATGTTGTACTTACCGTCGGTGCGCTCTGCAATCTCTTCAGCAGCCCACTCAGCTTCCTGATGGTACGGAAGCTCCGGCTCGTAAATGTGCGCCCAGCTGAGCTCAATCGTTTCTTGCTCCCCCTGACCTTCGGCGAAGGTGAAGAAACCGATGCTAATCAGCAGGACCAGAGACAAGATTAAAGCTTTCCTCATCTTGCTACCTCCCTTCCTTCGTAAAAATTTGTCGTTATCGACTTGGACGGCATTATAGAAAATCCTTTCACTCCTGTCAAACACTTGCCCTCAGCATCAATTGCCGTAAGTCCCGGCTTGGTTCCCGACAACGCAATTGCGCAGACGTCGGGAATCCCGTCCGCAAGGGCTTTGCAGCCGGCGCCGGGGTCATTTCACTTACGGGTGACCGAGATCTTCTCTCCGCTACTCACGGACTTGAGCTCCGCCGGGTCACCGTGCACCTTGCCGATGGGATTGCTCTCGCTTGCTAACCGTGGTGTGCCGTCAGCCCCGCTTGCCGGCGTAGCTCCGAACAAGATGCAGAACCCCTTGCCGGGAGGCCAGTAGGCGAGACTGCCGCTCGGCATAGTATCCGTTGCGTCGTTTTCCAGATCCAGGTCGAGACCGGTCGAGAAGTATATTTCGTCGCCCCATCGATTAACACGTCCTTCCAAGGGCAACGCGTCCCAAATAGCCTCACCCGAAGGCGTGTCACGAAGCTCAGCTTCCATTTGAACTGCACCTGCAGCAATCAGAATGTCTTTCATGTCCACATCCCTCCAGAGTCGATGAGCTACACTTTGGCCCAGGCAGCGTCCAGTGTTTCCTTGCTTTGCGCAATCAGCTGCTCTCGTGTCCAGTCTCCATATATACAAACCTCGAAACTCAAGAAAGGTCGGGTCTGTTTGTTCAGGTATCCGTTGTCCAGCAGCACCTTGAGGTAGTCTGCCAGCTCGTCCACACAGTTCTCTCCGTCAGGGTCGCAAAGCGGCGGATGCTCATCACCGTTCATCGGATGGTCCGGCTTGTTCATAACGCAGTTACCGATATGCGCGTGCACCACGTATTCTCCGGTTGCTTCCCACGCCTCCTGCGGAGTGTTTCCTTGCAACGGAAGGTGGCTGAGATCAATCATGATTCCAAAAGACGGTGCCGTCTTTCTGACTTCACGTGCGATCGCCGCAGCATCCTGATTGGAACCTATGAGACAGTTCTTGCCATAATCCAGTTGGTCAAACGATTCCAGAACAACGGGGATATCCGCATGCTTCTTCAGCTCCCGATCTACCTCGACAATAGACTTCACCAGTTGCTCCATGGCATCGCTCTTTTTCTCCGGCGGAACCTCTTTCCCTGAAAGAATTCCAAATCCGGAGGCGCCCAATTCCGCCGCTTGGGGCACGACTTCAACCAGAGCGGCTACCGCCTTCTTGCGTTCATCCTCGTCCAAATGATTGATGTCCAGCTTCTGAGTAAGCAGTACCGGTTGAGCTCCAAAGGCGAGCGCCTTTCCCGAGTCTTTCACCTTTTGGGCAACCATTGCGCGTTGTTGCGGGTCATTGATCCGGGACACTTCTATTGCTCCGAAGTATGGGTCATCCAGTATGGTTGATACCGTTGAGAAGTCCCCGTCACCCTTTAGGCAATCTTTCCACAACATGAAATGCACTAGACCAACTTTGGCGTATTCCTGAATCGGTTCTTTCATGGCTATCTCCTTTCCAACACTCCAAGAGGTTCAAAAGCCTGCGGTGTAGCCTATTTCTGCTTCGCATCTACCGCGGACTTTCCTGCGCTCACAATATCCTTTACGGACATACCGTAGCTATCCAATAGTTTATCGTATGGACCGGTTTCCGTGAAACAGTCATTCACGCCTACCCGTTTGACGGGAACAGGGTACCGGTCTCCAAGCAGCTCGGCAACCGCCCCGCCCAGCCCACCGAGTATGGTGTGTTCCTCCACGGTCACTACCGCTCCGGTGGCACGGGCGGCCTCTACCACCGCGTCCTCGTCCAGCGGTTTGATGGTGTGCATCTCCAGAACTCTCGCTGAGATACCTTGTTGATCCAGAGAGTCGGCCGCTTCGAGCGTGCGGGCCAGCATAATACCGTTGGCGATAATTGTAACGTCGGTTCCTTCTCTGACGGCATATGCCTTGCCGATCACCGGCTCATACGAAGCGTCAAATAGCCGCGGCAGTGCATTGCGGTTCATTCGGCAATAGACAGGTCCCGGCCAGTCAGCGATCTGTCGAAGAAAAGACTCCATGGCCGTCGGCTCGGCCGGCACCACTACAGTCATATTGGGTAGGCTCCTCATGACGGCGAGGTCCACGTAGGAATGATGCGTGGGGCCGTCGAAGGAGTCCGAGAGTCCTCCGTAGGCGCCCATCAGTTTCACGTTTGATCCACCATAACAAAGGTGGGTCCGAACCATTTCTAGGGCCCGTGTCGAGAACAGGAATGCAAACGTGTTCGCAAACGGAATCTTTCCGCCGTTCGCCAGTCCCACCGCAACATCTACCAAGGACTGCTCGGCTATCCCGACATTGAAAAACCGGTCCGGGAACGCCTCAGCGAACATATAGCTATGGTCCGAATTAGCCACGTCCGCACTAAGTGCTACAACGTCTTCGTTTGCCCGGCCGAGGGCGACGAGCGCCTCTCCATAAGCCTTCCTCATTGAAATCATTTCTGCCATTGTGATATCGCCTCCTGGAGTTCAGCGGTCGCCGTCTCGAGCTGCTCTTCGTTGGGCGGAGCACCGTGCCATCTGTGGTCATACTCCATGAAACTCACGCCTTTTCCCTTGGTTGTTCGCGCAATGATAATACTTGGCTTTGCATGAACTTCGTCGGCCCGATCCAACGCATCGAGGATCTCACGCACATTGTGCCCGTGGACCTCTTGTACATGCCATCCGAAGGATTCCCATTTCTCGGCAATCGGCTCCGTGGGCAGGACGTCGGCCGTAGCCCCTGTTTGTTGGATACCATTGTAGTCCAGAATTGCAGTGAGATTTCCTACCCTGAACTTGGTCGCGGCGAGGGCACCTTCCCAGATGACTCCCGCATTGATCTCTCCATCCCCGAGCACCGTGAAGACGCGCCCGTTACTTGCACGTGCGGATGGCGCGGAAAAGCTCGAGGGTTTCTCTGCTCCGACCCTTTGAGACAGCGCCACTCCTACCCCGATAGCGACACCGTGTCCCAAAGGTCCTGCCGGTACCTCGATCCCCGGTGTCTTTCGCGGCTCCGGATGCCCTTGCAGCATACTCCCGAAGCTTCGGAACGTCATCAGCTCTTTGGGATCAAAAAACCCCTTGTGTGCAAGAACCGTGTAGAGCATGGCGCAGGCGTGCCCCTTGCTGAATAACAACCGATCCCGATTCGGCATGCCGGGGTTCTCCGGATCCACCACCATGTGGTGGAAATAGAGTGATGACAAAATCTCAGCAACAGAGAATGCGCCGCCGATATGCCCCGTCTGCTTGCTGTGGACCATCTTCAGGACCTGTATTCGGTATTGCAGCGCTCTGACTGCGATATCCCGAACCAGCTCCTCGGAATGAGTATGCATCTAATAGCCTCCTAGCACCTGCGCGTATTCCGCCACAATTCGAACGCTTACGAATAGTATATTGCATACTATTTTATGATCGTCAGTTTAACCCCGTGTAGCGGCCTGGTCAACCCCCAAGGCGGAAATCTGCCGTTACCGGCTAACCGACGGTTTCGCTTCGGTCATGCGCCGGAGGAGGGGGCGGCGACAAACTCGACAGTTCTTCGTACCAACCCGCATCCATGTCCACGTCGGCGGCAGCCAGTGAAGCTTCCAACTGATCGAGATTGCGCGCTCCAATAATGGGCGCCGTTACCGCGTCGTTAGCCATGACCCAGGAAACGGCGGCCGTTGCCGGATGCACGCCCCGTGCCTCGCAGTGCTTCGTAAAATCCTCGGCAAGCTCAAAATAGAAGTCACTTCCATACCGCTTGATGTACATATCGTTCTCCACAAGCCGGCCGTCGGGCGGCTTGTTGCCGCGGGCGTACTTGCCCGAAAGTAAACCGCCCCCGAGCGGACTATACGTGATGACCCCTAGATTACGAGATCGAGCAAGGGGGAAGATCTCCACCTCCGCCTGACGTTTTGCCAACTTGTACATCGGCTGAAACCAGGCAACACGACGCCAGTC
>CAZNRF010000084.1:0-11149 GCA_964575075.1 uncultured Spirochaeta sp.
AGCACCTTCCTGAATGACCGAATCGGTGTCGCGCAAGTCCTTCTGAAAGGCAAATCCCAGCGACAGGTTCTGCCCGGCCACGAGCTCCGGAAACGCCACCGTTCCTCGTCCCAACAATCGCGGCGGACCGAAGTACACATCAGAGTCTTCGGCATCCGCGGAATCCTGCAAGCTCATTGAGGTCTGGGAGAACTCCTTGTTGATGAAGCCGCCATAGCCGGCGCCAATCTCGATTTCACTCGACACGCCACTGATGCGGACATTTACCCCATCTACGGTGTCGCTCATAATCCGCCCGGTGGGATCGGCCAGGCTAAAGCGGCCCAACCGGGTGGCCAGCTGGATCAGACCACCGCGCTGCTCTACGGATCGGCGCTCACTGTCGGCAGTGAAGTCGATTGCGTTACGGAAATACAACTTCTCCGCATCCACCGCGAACACCGGTTCCGAATCGAACGTGGCTGCCGCCTGGGAGACAAACTCCCAGCGTTCTCCCAGGGGAGCGGTAAGATACAATACCAGGCGCTCGGTATTGACGAACGGTTCGTCATCGGAGCCCTCCGCAACGGACTGCACGGTATTCGTGGTAGAGAGGCTGCCGCCCCAATCAACGGCGGTCTGGCCATAGGCGCCGAGAGTCACGGCACCAACCAACAGAACAGAGACACCAACACGAGATAGCGAGATCACCGGGAGCCTCCTTCCTGGTTCAGGTATACACTCATAATGCGGGCCACCGCATCCCCGCTCATTTCCTCGCCGGTAGCGCGTCGCAATCGGGACCACCCCTGATACACCACCTCCCGAGCAGCATATCGCGGACCGGGAATGAGGCGGTACATGAGTCCGCCGGGAATACCGAACGAATCGGTAAGGAGGTAGGCAAACACACCGAAGGTTATCGTGTCCCCCGGTCGAGCGTCCGGGGATATCACCCCGCGCTCCTGCGCTACCGATACGGCCTGCGCCTCGGTTGCATCCTCGGCAATGATTTCCGCGGCGGTGAGGACGAGATAGGCCGCTGATCCTACCGTTGCAGGTTCCTGCGAGAGCAATCGGTCAATTTGGTCATTGGATTGCGCAAGCAGTATTCCCGGAACGAACAGGAGCAACGTTCCGAGGATTACTACGCGCCGTCGTGTTGGACTCATACATCTGTCTCCTGGCGTGCTCGAATATGATACATTATAGTTTCGGAGAAGAATGTTTGCAAAGAATTGTGAAGTGGGGTAAGCGGTGAATATCAAACGATTTGTGATTTGGGTCCTTCCCGCAATCCTTTTGGTCGTATTTGGCGGTCTAGAGATAGCCGGAGTCTTCGCTCCGGCGGAACACGCCGTTTATGATGCGTGGCTCCACCTCAAACCATCCGTGGAAGAGCGGGAGGAGCTGCTGTTTCTTGATGTAGATGACCTGGCAATCTCCCGGGTGGGAGTGTGGCCGTGGTCGCGGGAGATTATGGCGCGGGGGCTTATCACGCTCACCGAGTTCTCCGACGGTCCTGTCATCTTCGATATCGAGTATGTGGATACTGCGCCTCTGGGGGTAGATGGGCAGGTGCTGCGCAATCAGATACCCAGCACGTTTGATGATGAGTTTGACACCCTCACCAACAACATCGAGGGACTGTTGAGTGCCATCGCCGCAGGACAGATTCCGCCTGAAGATGCCCCGGACTTCTTCCAGGATCTCCAGCAACTGGCCGAAGAATCGGAGGAAACGCTCCTCAACCGCGTCCGGGACATCGTCCGGGACAATGACACGGTTCTCGGAAACGCTGCCGCGGCCAACGGCAACGCCTGGTTCACGGTAAACGTGATTCCCGACTCGGAATCCGATGTGCCACAGGAACGGGTGGAGTTTGCCATGGAGGAAGCCGCGCTGGACAACGTTACCGGCGATAATGAGTTCGTCCTCGATGCTCAGGGCCTCCGCCCGGCGATTGAACCGATTATGGGCGGCGGCAAAGGCGCAGGGTTCCCCAACGTTGTTATCGATGAAGATGGAATCCGGCGGCGGATCGAGCTACTGCGGCGCTACGAGGGTGAATGGTTTGGGCAGTTGGTCTTTGCGCCGCTCCTGGATTGGGTGGGATCTCCGGACGTCGAGGTAACTCGCGACCGGATCACGCTGCAGGACGCGCAGCTTCCGGGGGAAACGGAACCACGGGATGTTCGTATCCCCCTCGCCCCGGACGGCACGTTGCTGCTCAACTGGCCGAAGAAGAGCTATCTCGAGAGCTTTCGTCATCTCTCCTATTACGAGCTGATCTACCACGAGCAGCTTCTCGACGACCTGGCGTTCAACCTGGGCGTCATGGAGGATTCGGGATATCTACAGTACCACGAGGGTGATCGCGATCTCCTACGCGCCTGGGAATACGCTCAGGGTCTGGTGGAAGAGACGTTGGAAACGGGCGACGAGGATCCTCTGGCGGAACTCCCTGAGATACATGAGTACTACTTGTCGGAGGTGGGGGCGTTTCTCGAGGGGCCCGCGGAGGAGGCGATTCTCGGGGATATCCGAGGCGCCCTGGATGACCAGCAAGTGACCGGCGAGACCCGCCGGCTCTACGAGGACCTCGAGGCAGAAATACCCGGGGTCTTTGAGAGCACCCGCAACGTGTACAACAACTTGGTGGATACCCGGGAGGTACTCGCAAACGCCGTAGAGGATTCGTTTATCATCATCGGATACACCGGCACCGGCACCACCGACATCGGGGTAAACCCCTTCGAGAACGAGTACGCTAATACCGGGACCCACGGAGCGGTGGTAAACACCATCCTCACCCGAAAGTTCATTGATGAGATTCCCCTGTGGATCAGCATCGTCGTGGCGGTTGTGTTGACGGCACTATATGTCCTGGTAAGCAAGGACCGTTCCGCTAACGTCTCTTTGGGCTTGGGATTTGCCGGTGCCGGACTGGTGGTAGCCGCATCGGCGGGTATGATGGTATCAGCTCGTCACTTCTTCCCGATTCTGACACCCGTTCTCGCGATACTGGGGTCTTCGGTAGGTCAGAGCACGCTCAAGTATATCGAGGTAGCGAAGGAGAAAAACTACATTCGCAACGCCTTCAATCACTACCTGAGTACCGACGTCATCAACGAAATCCTCGACGACCCGTCACGACTGCGGTTGGGCGGTGAGAAACGGCAGCTCACGGCGATGTTTACCGATGTAAAAGGATTCTCCGCAATTTCTGAAACGCTGGATCCTGAAGAGCTGGTAAAGCTCCTTAACCGGTATCTCTCAGAGATGAGTGACATCATTCTGCAACTGCAGGGAACGATCGACAAGTTTGAAGGTGACGCGATTATCAGTTTCTTCGGCGCTCCCGTTCCGTACCTGGACCATCCCTCCCGCGCGTGTCTGGCGGCGGTACGCATGAAGAAGATCGAAGACTACCTGAACGATCACTTTCTCAGCGAACAGCTCTCACCCCACCCTTTGGCCACGCGAATCGGTCTTAACACCGGTGAAATGGTGGTCGGCAACATGGGCACCGCGAATCGCATGGACTACACGATTATGGGCCACGCGGTGAACCTGGCGGCGCGCCTCGAGGGAGTCAACAAACAGTACGGCACGTGGATACTCGCCAGCGAGCTCACCTATCGTGAAGCCGAAGACGAGTTTGCCGCGCGCAAACTTGATCGCGTGCGCGTTGTTGGGGTATCCGAGCCGGTGCGCCTCTTCGAAATCATCGATGAGGCGTCCCAACTTCCCGAAGAGAAACGCCAGCTCCTCGACGAGTTTCACGAAGGGTTAGAGCTGTTTGAGGAACGGGAGTTCGGCGAAGCCGGTGGGCGCTTCTCACGACTCAATCGTGAGTTTCCCGATGATGGTCCCAGCAAGACGTTCTTCGACCGGTGCACCAAGTTTCAGAAAGAACCACCACCGCCTACCTGGGATGGGGTGTTTAACCTGACCAGTAAGTAGTTCCGTTAG
Organism: uncultured Spirochaeta sp.; assembly: GCA_964575075.1. Lineage (GTDB taxonomy): Bacteria > Spirochaetota > Spirochaetia > DSM-27196 > Alkalispirochaetaceae > Alkalispirochaeta. The sequence continues at coordinate 3,955 of CAZNRF010000084.1, forward strand.
TACCTTACGCGGAATGACGGCAATAGTTCTTGAGCGAGCACGCACGCTCCGGGAGTATCGGTTGGATGCTCCCGCGGTTGAGTACGGTCACGCGCGGATTCGGGTGGAATACGCCTGCGTCCTGGACCGGGATCTGGACGCGTTCTACCACGGTCTCGGCAAGATGCCGAGAGTCTTTGGCAGCGCGCTGGTTGGCACGGTGATGGAAGGACGCCGGACGGAGCGGATCATTCCGTTTCACGCCGGTCCACTGGCCGCTGGAGCGCGGGTGATGGTTTATTTTGACGATACCCAGGATGGAGCACTGCGGGAATACGTCGTGGTGCCCGAAGACCGCTGTCATCTGCTCCCGCCGGATGTTGGGGAGGAGCACGTTCCATTACTGCCTGATGCCGCGCTGGCGGCAGGTGCATTAAAGCGGCTGGGAATCACCGCCGACCAGACGTTGGTAGTGCTCGGCGCGCGTGCTTCCGGTATAGTACTTGCCATGGTAGCTCAAGCGGCAGGTGTCTCCGTTGTTCTGGTCGATCCCAGCCGGCCCCGTCTGCACAACGCGGAAGAACTCGGTATTCAGCATACGGTTAACCCGATCGCGGCCTCCCTTCCGGAAGAACTGGAATGGTTTACCGGTGGCCAGGTCGATTTCGTTGTGGACACCTCGGGTGATCCCGAGTTTATGCCCGCGGCGATCGCCTCCATGCACCAAGGGAGCGTGCTTGGCCTCACCACCCCCGTGGACTATCCGTTTAACTTCAGTGAGATAGCTGAGGCTGATATCAGCGTGGTAAGTCTCACCGAAGCCCAACCCAACAGTTCCGCGGCGGTCAAGCTCACCCAGGGTCTCCCTCTGGACCGATTGATTTCGCGCTCCGTGCCGTTTATCGAGATTCCCGCCGTCGTTCCGGCGGTGATGCGGGAGCGGGGCACGTTTCTGCGCCTCGTAGGATACGCCTCATGACGCAGTACACCACGCTCCGGCGAGCGGCACCGCAGATCTCACTGATGGCGATCATGATCTTTCTGTCGATGTACTCACGAATGGTGATGTCGCCACTGCTGGTGTTTATCCAGGAGGCGCTGGGGGTGGGCCCCGCCGCGGCGACGCGCCTCTTTCTCCCGCAATCGATATCCTACTCCGCGGCGATGCTGTTGTCCGGATTTCTCGCCGGAAGTGTCGGTCATCGTCGAACGATCGCAACCTCCGGGGCCGTTCTCGGTTTTGGGCTGATTATCGTTGCCCTCGGGAACAGTCTCATCGTGATGCATGTTGGATTTGTCCTGATCGGGGTGGGAGCGGGGTTCTATCCCCCATCGGGAGTCGCAAGCCTCACCGGAATGGTCCATCCCGACATCCGCGGAAAAGCGATCGCGATCCACGAGGTGGGCCCCAACAGCGCCTTTGTAATCGCGCCGCTCATCGTGGCGGCGGGCGTCTATCTGGGCAACTGGCGCTGGGTCCCGGGTCTCTCCGGAGTTGCAGCGATCGTGATGGCGGTGACGTTTGATCGAACCTCCGTTGCGGGAGGCGTAAAAGCCGAGCGGCCCCAGCTGCATAATCTGAAAGATCTACTCACCAAGCCGGAGTTCTGGGCGATTACCGTCTTTTTTGCAGTGGCAGCCAGCTCCACCGTGGGGGTATTTTCCATTCTCCCCACCTTCCTCATCAGCACCGAGGGGTACCCGGTGGGCGTGGCCAATTCGATTATTAGCATTTCCCGTGTCAGCGGCATCGGGATGCTCTTTGTCTCGGGGATTCTGGTAGACCGAATCGGGGTTCGGAGACTCATTGGGGGCGTTCTCACCATTACCGGAATACTCACGCTGGGTATCGGAATCCTTACCGGCCACGCGATGTTGGCGGCGGTAGCGCTTCAGCCGATCATTATCGCGGCGTTCTTCCCCGCCGCCGTCAGCGCCATCGCGGATATTGGCCCGGCGGAGACGCGGGGCATCGCCGTATCGTTCATGATTCCCATGGTGAACATCATCGCAAGTGGCGTGTTTCCCACCCTGATGGGGTTTCTCACCGAGCGGGATCTGGTGCGCGCCGGTTTCGGAGGACTCGGCGTGGTGATGCTCGCCACCCTCGTCCTGTTGCCGATGCTGCCGGATCACCGCCCGGCTCCCGCAGCGCCTACTCCCCCTGACCCAGCGAGAAGCCGCGCTCCCCATCAAAGAAGTACAGGTTCTCCGTCTTGATCACTTCGTAGCCACCCTCGGTGAGGACGTTCATGAGGGTGGTGACGTCCCGGTGGGCCACCGGCTTGTAGTCGGTCTGCTCGCCGGCGGGAACGGTCTCGGAACTGACAAAGCGACAGCGCCAGTGGTCGGTGAGAAACGTCTCGGGAAACCCTTCAGGGTACACTTTGACGCCACGGTTGGTGATCATCTTTAGTTTGAGGGCGCTCCCGGCTTCCCGAGCCAGCCGTTCCAGGTCGCTTCCGATTTTGTTGGCGTCCATCGGTTCGCTCACCCAGTCCACGAAGAGGTCCGCCCCCACCAGCGTCTTGGTACCGGTCTTGCGAGAAAAGGCCGGAATGGAAATGCGCGTATCCTGACTACTGTCGATACTCCAGGGCCGCAGGCGCGTTGGGGTGCGGCCGAGGCGTTCAATAATCGCGTCGGCAAACTCTTTCGTTCCAACCAGATGCGCGCTGTGGCCGGGGCGGTAGATATCCGCGGTGTGCTGTCCGTCCTCAATCGTGGTGAGCCAGGCGTTGTAGATCTGCTCCGCCACCGGAGCCTGACCGATGTGCACCAGCATCTGCAAGGCGCCGTTTATGAGTCCGCTGGGATTGGCCACGTTCTGGCCGGCGATGTCCGGCGCGGAGCCGTGAATCGCCTCAAACATCGATACCTCGGTGCCGATGTTGGCGCTTCCCGCCATTCCCACCGATCCGCTCACCTCAGCCACCACGTCGGAAATAATATCTCCGTAGAGGTTGGGAGTAACGATCACGTCGTACCGCTCCGGGGCGGTGGCAACCCGAGCGGTTCCGATATCGATGATCTGCTGGGCCGCCTCGATCTCCGGGTATTCCTGCTTGATCTCATCAAAGACGGTGTGAAACAGCCCGTCGGTGACCTTCATGATATTGTCCTTGATCATGCAGGTAACTTTCTTGCGGTTGTATTTCCGGGCGTACTCAAAGGCGTACCGGATCACCTTTTCGCTTCCGGGGCGGGTGATGAGCTTGAGGCACTGGGTTACGTCCCACGTCTGGCGATGCTCAATCCCCGCGTACAGGTCCTCTTCGTTTTCGCGAACGATCACGACGTCCATGTCGGGATAGTGGGTCTCCACGTACGGATTAAACGATTCCACCGGCCGGACGTTGGCAAAGAGCCCGAGGGACTTGCGAATCGTGACGTTGAGGCTCTTGTACCCTCCACCCTGGGGGGTGGTGATCGGCGCCTTAAACAAGACCTTGGTGCGGCGGATAGAGTCCCACGCCGCCGGTTCGATACCCGCCGAATTCCCCGCCAAGTACACCTTCTCTCCGATCTCAATGAACTCCGGCTCGATCTGCGCCCCCGCCGCCTCAAGAATGCGCAGCGTGGCCTCCATAATCTCCGGACCGATACCGTCTCCCCGTGCTACCGTAATCGCCTTTTTCTGACTCATGCGCATAACTATACCGCTCTCACTTGTACCGTTGCAAACCGGTGCACAGTTGCAAACCCGTTACCGCCGGTGTAACGTGGTAAGGCACATGACACGGGTACTATTCGCGATCGACAATCCCGCAGAACAATCTCTGTTTCGGAACGTTGCTGCCCACTGCGAGGGATCGATAGAAGTGACCGTTCCCGCAAACATTGCTGAGGCAGACGCCGCGATTCGCGCGGACACCGTAGACGTAATCGTCACCGATTTCGCCTTTCATAACGGGGGATTTGCGGAGTGGCTTTTCTTGTGGCAACACCCGTTTGTAATTCTCGCCGATTGGGATCAGTACGAACAAGTGCGGCAGATAATTAGCGATCAGACCTCCGATTTTGCGATTCGTGACGGCCAGCTGCGGCACATCCGGTTTCTACCACTGGTAATCCGCAAACTCCTCAACAGCCGGGAAGCGATCGAGCGCCACAACATCACCCTCCGCATGACCGAGGAGCGCTACCGTGAGTTGGTGCAGGCGCTCCCGGACATAATCTACTCTCTGGACGATAACGGGCGGTTCACCTTTATTAATGACTCGGTCCAGCGCCTCGGATGGAACCCGGTAGAACTGATCGGTCGGCATTTCAGCGTGATTCTGGATCCGGAGGACGTCGAACGGGTGAGTCGCGCGCACGTTCTGAAAAACTACGAGGGTCGGGAAACCGGCGACGAGCTCGCCCCGAAACTGTTCGACGAGCGGCGCACCGGGGAGCGCCGCACCCGGGACCTGCTGGTTAAACTAAAGCACAAGGATGATCCCAGGGATGCAACGGAGTTGTTTGGATCGGTCATCGCCTACGGTGAGGTGAATGCGGTGGGATTCGTTTCAGCCGGAAGCGAGTTTGGAGAGCCCGGCTCGGTGGGAATTATCCGCGATGTGTCCCAGCGGCAACAGGCGGAGGAAATCGTCCGGCGAAGTCTCCAGGAGAAAGAAACGCTCCTATCCGAGATCCACCATCGGGTGAAGAACAATCTCCAGGTCATATCGAGCCTGCTCAATCTCCACGCCGGAACGATCACCGATCCGGCAGCGCTGAAGCAGTTTGTTGATGCCCAAATGCAGATCCAGTCGATGGCACTGGTCCACGAGCACCTGTACCAGAACGAATCCTTTGAGAGCGTGGATATTCGTCCCTATGTGACGAGCCTGTGCCGCCACCTGTACGATGTATATGGCGTGTCGGAAGATCGGATTCAGCTGGATATCGATATCGAATCGATTTCAATCACGATGCAGCAGGCGATGCCGGTGGCGCTCCTCTTGAACGAGCTGGTTTCGAACAGCCTCAAGTATGCGTTTCCCGATGAAAGCACCGGTACGATCCACATTCGCATCTTCACTGTGGGAGCTGATGAGGTAGAGGTTCAGGTAGAAGATGATGGAGTGGGGTTCCCCGACGACTTTGATATCGCCTCGAGCCTCAGCCTGGGCCACACGCTGATCTACAGTCTGGCCCACCAGTTGGACGGCACCGTGGAACTGGACGGCGACGGCGGCACGCGGTTTACCCTGCGTTTTACCCTTTGATCAAAGAGAGAACTCCATGCCCACAGTACTGGTCACCGACGATCGCCATACCGACTACACCATAGAAGCAGAAATCCTTCGCGCAGCGGGCATCGAACTGGAGGTACACGATTTCACCTCCCTGGCGGATGCGATTCCTCACCTGCAGCGCGCAGACGGACTGCTCCTCAACCTCTTCCCTCTGGATCGATTGGCGATCCGGGAACTGAAGCGGTGCCGCGTCATATCCCGCTATGGCACCGGCTACGATAACGTAGATGTCTCCGCCGCCACCGAAGCGGGGATCTGGGTGGCTCGCGTTCCCGACTACGCCACCGAAGACGCCTCAGACCACGCACTCGCCCTGCTTCTGGCTGCCGCACGGCAGGTAACGCACCGGGACCGGGCGATCCGATCCGGTAGCTGGAACGCCCCGCCGGTGGCACCGGTGCGCCGCATCGCCGGAAGCACGCTGGGGATCGCCGGCCTCGGCCGTGTGGGAAAAGCGGTGATTCGCAAAAGTGCAGGCCTCGGCTTTCACCGCGTCCTGGTCTACGACCCCCACAAGAGCGCCGCAACGGTGACATCTCATGGCGCGCGCCAGGTTGACCTGGAGACACTTATCAGGGAGAGCGATTTTCTCTCGTGGCATGTTCCGCTCACCGATGAGACCAGAGGGCTCGTTGGCAGGCGGGAGTTCGAACTGGTAAAGCCCGAGGCGGTGTGGGTGAATACCGCCCGCGGGGCGATCTTTGATGAGGCCGCCCTCGCGGAGGCGCTTGCCCGGGGACGGCCGGCCTATGCCGGGCTCGATGTGTTTGATACCGAACCGCTGCCGGCGGACAGTCCGCTCCGCACGCTGGACAACGTACTCCTTACCGATCACTTCGGGTACTTCTCCCGGCAGTCAATCGTCGACCTCAAGACGCAAGCAGCAGAGAACGTGGTGGAAGTGCTTGCCGGCCGGGCGCCGGTGCACGCGGTCAATTACCCCCTACATGATTCGCCGCCGGTGGAGTAAAATCCGGGCATGCGTAGAATATCGTGGGAACCAAAGCGGTCTGGTGCCCTTTTGATTGTACCAATCCTGTTGATCGCCATATCCGTCGCCGGGTGTTCATCCAACGAGGAGCCGGTAAACGACTCAGCGCAACTGTTAGGAACGATCCTGCAAATTTCGATTCGAGACGGCGGGTATTCCACCACCCTCACCGATCGGGCGTTTGAACGCGTGGCTGAAATAGAGCGCCGAATGAGCACCTCAGAAGACGATTACGACACAACGGAACTCCTCGAGGTGAATCGGGCGGCCGGCGACGAGGCCGTAGCAGTGTCGGAAGACACCTTCGCGGTGCTGGAGCGCGCGCTGGAGTTTTCTCAGATATCCGATGGCGCCTTCGATGTGACGATCTGGCCCCTGGTGCGCCTGTGGGCGATCGGCTCCGGGGGGACCTCAGTGCCTCCGGAAGAGGAGATCGAGGCCGCACGAGACGCCGTCGACTACCGCCGGCTGGAGCTGGATGCGGAGCAGCGAACGGTCTATCTCCCTGAAAATGGTATGGGAGTTGATGTGGGAGCGATCGCCAAAGGCTACGCCGCAGATGAAGCGGCCCGCATTCTTCGGGAAGCCGGCGTGGAGCACGCGCTCCTGGATTTTGGCGGCAATATCCTCGTGATCGGAGACAAACCGGATGACACCCCCTGGCGCATCGGCGTGCAACGCCCGGATGCGGAGCGCACCCGGTACCTGGGTATCGTGGCCGCAACGGATAAGACGGTGGTCACCAGCGGACCGTACGAGCGTTTCTTCGTCCAGGACGGCGAACGCTATCACCATATTCTGGATGCAGATACCGGATACCCCGCCCGCAATGGCATTCAACAGGTGACGATTATCGCCGATCGGTCCATTGATGCCGATGCGCTCTCCACCGCCACGTACATCATGGGTATCGAGGAAGGGCTCGCCCTGGTGGAATCCCTGGAGGGCGTGGAAGCGGTATTCATTACGGAAGACCAGTTGG
>CAZNRF010000085.1:0-11120 GCA_964575075.1 uncultured Spirochaeta sp.
GAATCGTACGAAAGTCCGTTCCGTATGTGATTCCGGCTATCGTGGCAGGATTGATCATCTGGGGATTCTTTCGCGGTGGGGTTGAGGGGGGTATCCAATCTCTGACGCGGTGGATTCTGGTGAACGGCACGTTGTCCGCTGCGGGCGCGCTGGTGGCGTTGGCGCATCCGATTACGGTGATCGTATCATTTGCTGCCGCCCCGATTACCTCGATGAACCCCACCGTTGGCGTCGGATTTGTCAGTGGTCTGCTGGAGGCGGTGCTGAGAAAGCCGCGGGTGACTGACTTCGAGAATCTCAACAACGATATCCTCAGCCTCCGGGGCGTGTATCGGAACCGCCTTACCCGGATCCTCCTGGTGTTCTTGTTCTCCACCGTGGGAAGCGCCGTGGGGACGTTTATCGCGCTGCCTCTTTTGTTCCCCTAGCGGCTCCAAACACGCTCGTAATCGCTGCGGGAAGAGACCGAACGCTCTGCCAGACCGTTGCGCCGCCGGTCCTGGTGGTGCCCTGACTGGACGTCTCGGGACCTACCAGGCGCGTGAACCCCATCTCCCGGGCGGCGCGCTCGCGTTGTGGCTGATGGGATATCGGTCGAATCTCACCGGCCAGTGAGCGCTCACCGGTCGCGAGGGTTCCCGCCGGAAGGGTAAGACCCGTTCGGGCGGAGTACAGCGCCAGCGCCAGGGGCAGATCGATCGCCACATCCTGGATGCGCATGCCGCCGGCAACGTTCACATAGATATCCTGATCAGAGAACCGTAGCCCCAGATGTTTTTCCAGTACCGCCGCAACTCGACTTACCCGGCGGTTGTCGATCCGGTCGGAGAAGCTCCGCGACACGGAGCCCTTCGCGCCCACCGTGAGCGCCTGAATCTCCACGACCAGCACGCGACTGCCCTCGTAGCACGGCGCCGCCACCACTCCTGCCGGGCGTACCCCCCGTTCACCACCGAGAAAAATCCGCCCGGGGTCTTTCAGTTCCACCAACCCCTGGTGCTCCATCGTAAAAATTCCCACCTCTTCAATCGCCCCGAAGCGGTTCTTGGTGGCTCTCAGAAAGCGCAGATCACTCCCGGAGTGCTCGAAGAGCAGTACCGCATCCACCATATGCTCAACCACTTTCGGCCCGGCGATCTGTCCCTCCTTGGTGACATGGGCCACCATCAGGATGCAGGCCCGGGTACGGTGAGCCCATTCCACAAGAGCATGGGTAACAAACTTGATCTGGTTCACCGTCCCCGGTACAGCCCCCGCATCGGCGCTGATCATCGTCTGGACGCTGTCCACCACGACGATTTTCGGAGAGATTCGATCGAGCTCGCGCAGTACGTCCTCCAGCTCGGATGAACAGAGCAGCGACAATTCTGCCGCGCTTCCATCCACGGGAAGATGGAGACGGTCGGCACGCTGGCGAATCTGTGAGGCGCTCTCCTCCCCGGAAATGTACAACACCGTATCTCCCTGAACGCTGCCGGCCATCTGCAGCATAAGAGTGGACTTCCCGATTCCCGGTTCACCACCGATCAGCACGGTGGAGCCCGGCATGAGGCCCCCGCCTAAGGCACGGTCCAGCTCGCCGAGGCCGCTGGAGATTCGGGCGCTATGCTCTGGAGAGATTTCGCTCAGCCGCCGACTGAGCCGTTCCTGGGTGTTGGACGCTGATCCGCCGGCATGGTTTTTTGTGGCCGACCCGCGGGCCGTGCGTTCTACCAGGGTGTTCCACTCGCCGCATGAGGGACACTGTCCCAACCATTTGGCTTCTTGGTGACCGCAGGATGTACAGAGGTAGTAACTACTCTTCTTCGCCATGGTTCTCGTAGTGTATCCGGGAGGAGCGTCGCTTGACGACCAGCCGATGGACGGCAAGAATGGCGCTATGGATCATCCCGATCATACCGATTACCGTCTCGCCGCCGTTCTCTATATGGACATCGTGGGATTTCGCGCGATGATGGCCGCCGACGAGCGAGATGCGTTGGCGCTCCTCTCCGAATCCACCCGGCGGGTGACCGCGGTGGCGGAGCGATATCACGGCACAGTCATTAAGACCGACGGTGACCGTTTGCTGCTCGATTTTCCCACCACCGTTGAAGCGTACCGCTGCGCCGCGGCGATCCTTTCGGCGATCGGTGAGCTTGGTCCGGTCCCCGGGGAGTCTGCCGGCAGCCGGCTGCGCGCTCGAATCGGTGTGCACGTTGGGGACGTGTACTTCCGGGAGAACGATGCGTTGGGAAACGGCATCGAGATCGTCCGCGCCCTTACCGATATCGCCCGCCCCGGTCATGTAGTAGCCTCCAACGACTTCTACAATCAGGTTCGGGATAAGCTCGACGGTACCAACGTGGTTGATCTGGGATCGCAGAGCATCGCCTCTTTGCAACAGCACGTTACCGCCCACGAATTGGATCCCCTTCATCTGGGTGCGGGCCCCCGCCCGAACGCCGACGAGAGCAACGCAGGGGAGTCCGAAACCTCGGAGGCCGGCAGTGGTTCCTATCAGGCCCACGGTTCCACTCAGGCCCACGGTCCCGGCGTGGATGAAGAGTATCGGCGTGTCCGTCGCCGCGTGCTGGATTCGATTCGCGCACGGGCAACCCGTCCCGACGAATCTCGCCTGGCGTCCCAGGTGGGGCTCGCCGCCTCCCCCTCTGCATCCGTGATTGCCCGGCTCGTAGCGGAGGGATTGGTGCGTCCCGCGGAGGATGTGGAGGATGCGGACGACCGGGACTTTGATCCGGCTCAAGCGTTGGGGGACGTGGTGCGGCGGGGATTAAAGCGGATTCTCCGTCACTCCGGGGGCTCCGATGCTGACGTGGCCGCAGCATACCAGAGTGAGTTTCAGCGGAAGATGAAGGCCGAACGGGCCGGCCTGGCGGGGCATACCACGGCATACATCGGGGTCAACACGCTCCTTGTTGGGCTCTGGGCGTGGAGTGGCACCTCCTTCCCGTGGTTTTTGATTCCCGCGTTGGGTTGGGGAATCGGCTACGTATCCCACCGGGTGGCGGTGAAAACGCGTGAACAAGAGCTTGAGCAGGTAGCGGCGATGCGCCTTCCCACTCGGCGTCAATTGAAGCTCCACCGGCGGTTGTGGAAGATCCGGCGCGGATACCGGGGGCACCTGGCAAGCAATGGAATGACGATGGCGCTGCTCGCAACGATTAACATCATCTCCGGCACCTCCTTCCCTTGGGCGCTGATTCCGATCGGATTTATGGGTATGGGGCTTGTGGCCCACCGACGAAAAACGCGCGACGAGGAATCAGAGGTGTTACAGCAACTGGAGGCGTCGGGCTTTTCGCTGGAGCACTCCGCCCCCCGGGAGTCCGCACCTGATAGTCCCGCAGCCGAGGCGAAAGCGATTCGCGGGGAGCTCCTCAAGGAGCTGCGATCGATGAAAGAGGCTGAGCGTCCCTTGGGTGGCGACTTCAAGAACGTACTGGATACGTATGTTGATCAGATCGAGGCGCTCACCACCGCGCTCCGCGAAGTAGACGGCCTCATCGCCGGGATCCCTATATCAGATCTGGAGGCAGATCGGCGCCGGCTGGAAGAACAACTTTCTCACACGGTGGACCAGCGGCTGGCCGCGGAGTATCGCCGGAGCATCGAGCAGATCGATACGCAACGGCAGTCCTTTTCAGAGCTGAAAGCGGAACGAGAGATGCTGGCGCTGCGTACCAACAATGCGGTGGGCGCGCTGAAACAACTGAAGATCGATGTCGTGCGTGCGAGAAGCACTCGCGGCCGGATGGCGGAGAGCTCCCTGGAGGACCTCCGGGCCCGGAGTACCGATCTCAGCCGCTACCTGAGTGACTTGCGCCACGCCTACGAGGAGCTGGATTAGCGCTACCGCCGCGCCCTCTCAAACGCCGCCTGATCCGTTTCGAACTCCTCAGCCGCCGCACCCACGCGAATGATTTCCACCCGACCGATGCGATCACCCTGGCGAACGGCATCCACCACCTCCTGACCCGCCACCACGTGTCCAAATACGGCGTGGCGCCCGTCTAACCACGGCGTTGGTACATGGGTAATGAAGAACTGGCTGCCGTTGGTGTTGGGGCCGGCGTTGGCCATAGAGAGGATCCCCGCCCGGTCATGGCGCAGCGAGGCGTCAAACTCATCAGGAAAGCGGTACCCCGGTCCGCCGCGGCCGGTTCCCTGGGGATCACCACCCTGAATCATGAAATCATCGATCACCCGATGAAACGTCAATCCATCGTAGAAACGGCGGGAGTCCTCCCGGGAGTGTTCGATGGTGCCTTCCGCGAGACCAACGAAGTTGATCACCGTCAGTGGGGTCTTTTCGTATTCCAGAGAAACCAGAATGGAGCTGTTTCCCTCGACAGTGCGATTCGTCTCGATCCGCGCGTAGAGCCCCGGCTCCAGGTCCGCATCGGCCTGAGCGATCACCGGCGGCACTGTGATCATCGCCAGCACCGCCACCACGGTGGCATACAGACGTGTTCGTGTGTTCATAGTTTTTCCTCTCGAGCCGGGATTATCCGGAGCCGTACGATACCGTCGATGGCGCGAATCGCGTCGGCAACCGGCGTGGCCACGGCGCTGTCTATATCGATAATATTGTAGGCTAACTCACCCTGGTGGCGATTAATCATGTCCGAGATGTTGAGCCCCGCCTCCGCCAGAATTGTGGTGACCTGCCCCACCATATTCGGGACGTTTCGGTTAATAAACACGATGCGATCGCCGCCGTTGCCGTCCATCGAACAATTGGGAATATTTACACCGTTGCGGATGTTGCCTCGTTCGAGGTAATCCGCCAACTGCCGCGCCGCCATCACTGCCGAGTTGGTTTCCGCCTCCGGCGTTGACGCTCCCAGATGCGGAATAGGTATTACCCCCTCCACGCCGATGAGATTTCTCTCGGGAAAATCGGTAACATAGCGACTCACGATACCATCCTTGATCGCCGCGAGGACCGCCGCATCATCTACCAAACCGCCGCGGGCAAAGTTCAGTATTCGGATTCCCGGCTTGGCGCGACGCAGCAGCTCCGTGCCGATCAGGTTCCGGGTGGAGTCGTTGAGCGGCGCATGGATCGTAACGTAATCCACCTCGGCGATCAGCGCCTCGAGGGTTGCTGCGCGCCGAACCGAGTGGGACAGGCCCCAGGCGTTTTCTACCGATAGATAGGGATCGTACCCGACCACTTCCATCTCCAGCGCCTCGCCGATATTCGCTACCATCACCCCGATCGCCCCAAGGCCGATGACACCGAGCTTCTTGCCGGCGATCTCCGGTCCCGCAAAGGCGCTCTTTCCCGCTTCTACCTCCTTGGAGATGTCGGTCGTAGATGCGTTGAGACTCTGCGTCCAGGTATATCCATCTATGATCTTGCGGCTCGAGAGCATAAGTCCCGCCACCACCAACTCCTTCACGCTGTTGGCGTTGGACCCGGGGGTGTTGAACACGACGATGCCGGCCTCCGTACAGCGCTCCACCGGGACGTTGTTTACCCCGGCCCCCGCGCGGGCGATCGCCTTGAGGGAACCACCCAACTCGATGTCATGGAGCTTGGCGCTGCGGACGAGAATCGCGTCCGGATCATCAACATCGGGACTCACCTGGTGACCCCGGTTGGTCAGGATCGCGAGCCCTTCCGGGGCGATCTTATTGTAGGTACGGATGCGTGCCATGATGGAGGAAGGTACACGTAAGGCCCGTCAGTTTCAACTGACCAACTTTTTTACTATACTTCGACGCCATGCAGTTTTCACGTTTTGGAACTACGCTGGGTGGCCACACCGGGATTATGGACCTTATGGATGACATGGGTCGTGCCCTGGCAGGCTCTGAGAAGAAGTACATGCTCGGTGGCGGGAATCCGGCGCATATCCCGGAAGTTGAGGCGGTGTGGCGCGAACGTATGCAGGAGATCCTTGACGAAGAGGGATCGGTGGAACGCATGCTGGGAAACTACGACTCTCCCCAGGGACAGCCGGCGTTTATCGAGGCGTTAACTGCACTCCTCAATCGTGAGTTCGATTGGAACGTGAAGCCCGAGAACGTGGCGATTACCAACGGCAGCCAGACCGCCTTCTTTATTCTGTTGAATATGCTTAGCGGTCCCGCCGATGCACGCGGCGATGCCAACTCGCCCGGCGGCGGCACACGCTCCGGCGGGCGCATTCTCTTCCCGCTCATGCCGGAATATATCGGATACGCCGACCAGGGGCTCGATCCGGATGCTTTTGTGGCGTGCCGGCCTCACATTGAGCGCATAGACGAACACACTCACAAGTACCATATCGATTTTGATGCGGTGGAGGCCCAACTCAGCTCTGCACAGGGTGGCACTGAGCGCCCCATTACCGCCATCTGCGTCTCCCGACCCACCAATCCCTCGGGCAACGTCCTTACTGATCAGGAGATGCATCGCCTGGACGCGCTGGCACAGCGATACGAGGTGCCGCTGATTATTGACAACGCCTACGGTATGCCTTTTCCGCACATTGTGTTTGACGACGTGGTCTCCGGCCCGGCCCAACCGATGTGGAACGAGAACATCGTCCTGGGTATGAGTCTCTCGAAAATCGGCCTGCCGGGAACGAGAACGGGGATCATCGTCGGGTCCCGGGAGATCGTGGACGCCCTGAGTCGGGCCAATGCGGTGTTGAGTCTCGCGAATACCACGGTGGGACAGGTGCTGGTGGAGCCCCTTCTGCGGGATGGTCGCATCCTGGAGCTCTCTCGATCGGTGATTCGTCCGTTTTACCGGGAGCGAGCTGATCGCGGCCGGCGGTGGATTTCGGAGGCGTTCGATCCAGGGGTTCCGTTTTCGCTCCACCGCACCGAGGGAGCCCTCTTCCTCTGGCTCTGGCTTCCAGATCTGCCGATTACCAGCCGCGAACTGTACGAGCGGCTCAAGGCGCGCAACGTGATCGTCGTTCCCGGGGAGTACTTCTTCTTCGGGGATCCGGACATCGGTCGCTGGAGCCACGCCCACGAGTGCCTGCGGATAAACTATGGGCAGGAGCCGGCGGATACCCAGGCGGGGCTCGAGATTATCGCGGACGAGGTGAACTCCCTGTGGCGATAGCGCATCGGGAACAGCGTTCCTGGGGAGTAGCGGCCCTCGTGCTCGGGCTGGCCTCAGCGTATGTTGTCCACGGGCTGTGGGAGGGAGGTTTCGCCGGCACAGATCCCTCGGAGCGGGACCGGATTCTGGTTCTCGTCGGTGTGGCCGGGGCGGTTGCCACCGCCTGGTTCGGGCACGCCTCGTATCCTCGCGTCCATAACTTCAAGATTTACGCGTTGGCAGTGGGCGCGGCAGCGGTATCGGTCATTGCGGTGCTGCTGGTATTTGGGCTTCCCCTCGTGGCGGATCTTACGGGAACGGCGGTATTTCCCGCGGCGGTGTTTCTCGGATACGCGGCGGTGCTTTTTGTGCTGCTCGTGACCGTTGTCGCGCCGGAATATGTGGGATACCGATCAACGGTTCGGATGACGATGATCATGGTGGGCATTATCGCCGGCGCCTTTTCAGTGGGCCTCCTGATTCCCACGGTGCGGGTGGTTCTGGCGGAGCAGCTGTTTGGGTTGCGGGATCTGCGCTCCACGGTGTTCTGGGTGTTCAGTTCAGTAGCGGCGGCGGTGCTCTTGCTCTCGCTCTTTACCGAGACGCATAGCTTCGGCTTGGGAGGGATTCATGCAGGGTCGGTGCTGCTGCTTTCCGTGGGGTGGCTTCCGCCGAACGCGGACCTTCTGTTGCAGGGTATGGTTTTGGCGTGGCTGCCGGTAGTGATCGCGATCGGTACGCTGTTTCACTGGTTTCAGCGGTTGGAAAACCGGGCGTCCTACGATCCGTTGTTAAGGATCTACAATCGCGGGTGGTGCGACGAGGTGCTGGCGGAACAGAGCCGCCTGGACACCCGGCCTCCTCTCGGTATCGGATTAATCGACCTGGATCACTTTAAGGCGATCAACGATACCCACGGTCATGATATGGGAGATGCGGTGCTGCAGGAGATCGCCCAGCGGATTCGGCTGCACGTTGTTCCCCGGGGGAGTGTGGCCCGGTACGGAGGCGAAGAACTCATCGTGTTTGTTCCCAACGTAGAGGAAGACGAACTTCGCGATCTCCTGGATGGCGTTCGCCGGGAGGTGGAATCTGTCCCGGTAAAACACCGTAAGACTACCGTATCCGTGACCTGCAGCATCGGGTACGCGGTACGTACCGAGCGCGACCAGCCGTTACCTGAAGTGCTCAAAGCGGCCGATCGGGCGGTGTATGCGGCCAAGGATCACGGTCGGAACCAGGTTCGACTGGGACGCCTTCGCCGCAAGGTGTAGTGTCGCCGATTGCGGGCCTTCACCGCGGTTACGTGGTGCTGTACCGTTCCCGAAACTTCTCCACTTCCCAGCCTCTCACGAAATCGATCTGATCTTCGGGCATGAACTGTGATCCCCCGAAGTTCTCCGCGTATGCGGCGATCTGTAACGCGTTCAGAAACAGGAGCCGGGCAATTTCCGTTTTTCGCTCGGTAGGTGTTACCGCTACCGCCGCTCGTCCACGAATCACGACGATCTTCGGCGAGCACTCCTCATCGTGAAAGTAATCGTGCACTGCGTGGAGCACCTCCGATTGCAGCACCTGCGGTGAGTTTGTGCCTTCCGGCAGATCCACGTAGCACGGGCGATGTCCGCTGTATACGATGTGATCCGGACTGAACGCCGAGGAGATCGGCTCCATCGCCTCCGGTGAGGCGGCACGGCGCTGGAGCTCGGGATTGGTGAACGCGGTGACCGCCGGTACCTCCAGAGCACTCCCGTGGGCGGCATACAGCTCGGCCAGTGCCCGGGCGACCGCTTCCGCCGGCTCCCGCAGACGATCGGTGTCACGCTCTTCCGGCGTCATCTCCGGGACCCGATCCATTGCCGCACGCACCTTCTCGGTGACGGTATTATGAATCGCGTCGATCTCTTCGATCGTGTCTGCGGCGACCACGAGGCCGTGATTTTGCATGATCACGATCTGCGGCCACCCGCCGTCGTGGTCGGTGAGCCATTGGTCAACGCGGCGTTTCATGTCCTGCGCCAGGGTGTAGCCCGGATCGATCGTCGGAACCCACAGGGCGCTGTCCCCAAAGAGCTCCCGCACGGTCGCCTCACCACGGCGGGCACAGGTGATTCCGTTGAGCATTGTGGGGTGGGTGTGCACCACAAACCGCTGCGGAAAGAGGGCGTGCATCAGCGTCTCTACGCTCGGGCGGATACCCGCAGCGCCGCTGCCGTCCTCATCCACGCGGGCCGCCATCAGATCTTCGAGGGCTTTGCGCTCCCGGGCATCCGCCTCGGCGGGATACGGCGTGTTCCAGATCTCCCCGAGCCTGGCCAGGTCCATCGCCACAAACTGGTCGGCAGTTATGGACGCCAGGGTGGTGCCCGAGGATTTTACCCACATCGTGTGCGTGTCTTTCACGGATGTGTTGCCGCCTCCGGCAATCACCCAATCGTATCCTTCACCGTAGCGGTGGGAGAGCGCAACGATTTCATCTACTGCATTCATGTTGTGTGTGTTGTTCCTTCTGAACGACTACTCAGCACGTCGTTTTCATATTTCTTGATCTCTGCCAGCCACGCCGGTCCTACCGGAACCTCATGGCGTTCGCAGAACATATCCCATACCGCGCCAAACGGAAGGGTTTTGGCTTCTTCCAGGAGCGCTAAACGATCGCCCAGCCGCCCCTCCAGCTCCGCATCCAAGAGGCGGTCTCTCGGCTCCAGCAGCGCGTACAGTGCGGCTTTCAACGATGAGCGAAGTCCGATCACCCACGCGCTGATCCGGTTGATGCTGGCGTCAAAGAAGTCCACCGCCAGAAACACACGGTGCCACGCGTCGGCCCGGGCGATTTCCCGCATAATAGCCTTTGTTTCTTCATCAAACAGTACCACATGATCGCTATCCCAGCGAACCGGTCGGGAGACGTGGAGCATCAATTTGTCCAGAAATGGGAGCAGGGCACTGATCTTCTCACTGATCGCCTCGGTAGGATGGTAATGCCCAGCATCCATCGTGAACAGGATCTTCCGTGAAAGGGCGTATGCCAGGTAGAACTCATGGCTTCCAGCCACGTAACTCTCTGATCCAATCCCGAAGAGTTTGCTCTCCACCGCGTCCAACGTATGTGCGGGATCATAGGGTGTCTGAAAGATCGTATCCAGGGACTCCATAAGCAGCTGCCGATGCACGAGGCGGTCTGCCGGATGATCCTTCCACCCATCCGGCATCCAGAAGTTGTTGGTGCTGGGGCTTCCCAGCGCATTTCCCATGGCGGCACTGATTTCGCGGCACCGTCGTCCGTGTTCGATCCAGAAATCTCGCGTTCCGCGATCCCGGCTGGCGATCGTAAACCCGTCGTTGGCCTTGGGATGGGAAAAGAAGGTAGGATTGAAATCGAGGGCAATGCCCAGGTGCCGGGCCCAGTCGATCCAGTTCTGGAAGTGAGACACCTCGATTTCGTCCCGGTCGACCTTTTTCCCGCCGTGTTCGAGGTACATGGCGTGCAAATTGAAGCGGTGCGTTCCGGGAATAAGCCGGGAGGCAAACTCAAAATCCTGACGAATCTCATCGGCGTTGCGCGCCTTGCCGGGATAGGATCCGGTGGCGAGAATCCCGCCTCCGGTGAGCTGGCCGACGCCCTCGAGGCCACCAACATCGTCGGCTTGCCAGCAGTTGATGCTAATTGCGACCTCTTCGAGTTTGCGTAAAGCTTCGTCAGTGTTGACGCCCAGTTCTGCGTACTGTGCGCGGGCAACCTCGTAGCGCGTGGTGATGTTTGAATGAGCCATGGCGACCTCCCGTATATTATTGCCGAAATCTTACCACGGCCTCGATCGTCGCGCGATGGACAAAGGTGCCGAATCGATGTACGTTTTTGTCACGTGCCGCGACTCACCCGCAACCACGTCCAGTACTTCGTCCCTCCCACGGAGGTACAAGCCCTTGGCATTCATTGTCTTGACGCCGGCGCCGCCTGGACCCCTCCAGGGTTTGCCTATCCGCTGGTGCCCGAGCAGCATCCTCGACAGTATCGTACCGTCTCGGCCGGTGGGCGCCGCCTTGCCGAGGATCAGGTGGTTTATATTGC
>CAZNRF010000086.1:0-11104 GCA_964575075.1 uncultured Spirochaeta sp.
GGGGGAAAGGCTGATGACACTTGCCACGGTGGATTCCGGCGAGGTGAACTGCTCCGCTGCGGAAGAGGCCGACGGTGCGGCAGTGGCGGCAGCGGGACGGGTCAATGATCGAGTGTTTCAGGGGGGGGCGTACTAGAACCTCAGCTTCCTGTACGCAAAATTTAACCGTTACGACGCAGCGTACGGGGCGGCCGAGCGGTCGTTGGAAGCGGCGGAGCGTGCAAGCGGATATATGATTCGGGGAGAGCTGCGGGAGTTGGAATCGTCGGTGGTCGCCGCCGCCGGCGACTATCGGCGAGCGGCGGTTCTGGATGACGTAAGTCCCCTGGCCGAGTTGAGTCTCGCCTCGCTATGGGTTGAAGCGGGCTATCCACGGCGGGGGATCGCCCGAATCGATCGCATCACCGAGAACGACAGCGGTAACTGGATGTTCAATTACGGCACCGATCCCGACCGGTACCAACGTCAGGTCTATACTGCCTACGCAGAGGCGTACGAGGCGCTGGCTCACCAGCTCCACCTCCAACGTCGTGGTCCGTGGTGGGAGCGAATGGCAGCGTCGGCGCGGATGGTGGCCGCCCGGGCCCGCGCCTGGTATTACCGGGGGCTGGAACGCCGGCACCGCCACCGCCTGGCTGAATCGTACGAGGCGGCCGGGCGCACCCTTCTCGCGCGGTGGAGTCGCATGCTTGCTGCGGAACACCGACCGGAGGTTGCGATGCGTCACGCCGCAGCGGCGGAAGCGATCGAGGTTGCCTTCAACCCGGCGGCAGGGATCGAGTACCAGCTGTTCAGAGCCGGTAGCACCGACGATGCGACGGAGCTTTCCCGGCTGCTTCCGGAGCTTCGCGGCCGGTGGGACAGCGCCAAACGCGCGACGGCGCTGCGAGGGATCGCCCGGGTCCACCACGGCGAACGTGACGGTATCGAGGCCGCTGCCGAGGCGTGGCTGCTCTCTCCCGGGGAAATGGTGACCAACGGCCTCAGGGTTCCGGTGGCTATCGAGGAAGGTGTTGCAGCGGAGATTACTCGCACGCTCGCTCGTATGGGTTTTCGCGTGGTTCCCGAAAGCCCCCTCCTGCTCGAGGTGAGCGCGGAAGAGGGAGAACTGCGCTACGTCATGAGAGAGCGGCGTTCGTCCCGCACCGTTCGGCAGGGCCGGGTACGGTACGGAGGCGCTCGCCACGATCTGCGGCGAGCGGTGGAAGAGGTTGCGTTGTTGCTCACGCGAGTGGAGGATGCGGTGATTCAGGAGCTGCACCCCGCAGAGCTGCCCGCCGCAGAGCGCCCCACGCAGGAGCCGAGGAACGAATCGCTACCAGTGGAGTAGATTTCCACCGTAGGTGAGCCCGCTGCCGAACCCAACCGTTGCCAGGAGGTCGCCCCGGGTGAGCCGGTTCGCCTCGTACATCTCGTTGAGGGCGATCGGAATAGACGCGGCGGAGGTGTTGGCGTATTCCGCGATATTCACGTAGAACCGATCCCGGCTCCATCCCGCCCGTTTTGCTGCGGCGGCAATGATCCGTTCGTTCGCCTGGTGAGGAACAACCCAGTTGACCGCATCAAAGTCCTGCTCGTTACGCGTCAGTAGCTCCTTGATCGTATCAACAACGGTTGCTACCGCAAAGTTGTATACGGCTCGCCCGTTCATCTTGAGCTTGAGATCAGCCTCGGGGGTTGTTCCGGGAACGTACTGGTGGCGGGTTCCCCCGTGGGAGCGGTACAGTGCCTCCGCGCCGGCGCCTCGGGAACCTAACACCGCCGGAAGAATTCGCGATGGATCACCATCGTCCGTCGGCTGCACCACCACCGCCCCGGCACCGTCGCCAAAGAGTACCGCCGTGCGGCGATCCTCCCAGTTGATGATCTTGCTGTACACCTCAGTGCCCAGGAGAAGTACGTTCCGAGCGGCCCCCGCCACGATGTAGGTGCGAGCCGTCTCCAGGCCGTAGATAAATCCGGTGCACGCCGCCATCACGTCCATGGCGCCGGCGGAGGGAATTCCCAGTTTGTCCTGAACCACGCACGCCGTGGAGGGCAGCCCCACGTAGTCCGGGGTGCTCGTAGCGACAAGCACCAGGTCGATATCCTCGGGCCTCACGCCGGCTCGTTCCATGGCGATCCGAGCGGCGGGTACCGCCAGATCGCTGGCCGCCTCGTCTTCCGCCGCGATATGGCGATACTGAATACCCGTGTGGGAGTAGATCCACTCGTCGGAGGTCTCGAGGAATGTGGCCAGTTCATCATTGTGCATACGGCGTGCTGGTACGTACGCCCCGACGGAAGCGATTCTTGCGTTCACCCTTGATTTCCTTTACCGCAGAAGGTATCAGATCACCGCCCGGGAGCCAACTACCGCCCAGAATTGTCGGTCGATAACCGACAGCTTGAAGCGGCATATCCCATTGTGGTACCGTGCGCATTATGAACATTGCGTTTCTATACCCTGGACAAGGCGCCCAGTTTCCTGGAATGGCAAAAGATCTGTACGATCACAGTTCCGCCGTTCGCGAGCTCTTCGCCGCTGCGTCCGACGCTGCGGGTAAGGATATGGCGGATCTTCTCTTTCACGGGTCGGATGAAGATCTCAAGCAGACGGACAATACCCAGATCGCGATTACCGTGGCCAACCTTGCCGCCCGGGAGGTCCTCCGGGAGTTTGGAATAACCAGCGACCTCTCCGCAGGGTTCAGTTTGGGAGAATACGCATCCCTGGTGGATGCGGGAGTACTTGCATCATCCGACGCGTTGCGTCTCGTCCTGCACCGCGGGCGCATCATGGAGGCGGTAAGCCGCACCTGGGATAGTAGCGCTGAGGAACGCTCCGGCATGGCCGCGGCCATGGGGCTGGATCTTCCGGAGATCGAGGGGATTCTGCATCGGGCGGGTATCGACCACGCCTATCCCTCACTCTACAACAGCCCGGTACAGACGGTCATCGGCGGAACCCCGCAGGGCTTACGTGATGCTGCCGATGCCCTCAAGGAGGGCGGCGTTCGGCGGATGCGGCGGCTCCAGGTTTCGGGACCGTTTCATACGCCGCTCATGGAAGCTGCTCGGGAGGAGTTTGCCGAACACGTTCGGGACGTCACCTTTTCGCATCCGGAGCACCCGGTGTACTCCAACGTTACCGGAGGAGAGATCTCCGATGGAGAAGAAGCGCGGGTGCTCTGCCTTGATCAGCTGGTGCACACCGTGCGGTGGACCACCGAGGAACGGACGCTCCTGGCAGACGGCGCCGAGCTGCTCCTGGAGGTTGGCCCGGGGTCCGTGTTGCAGGGGCTCTGGGGCGCCGTTGCAAAAACTGATGACCAGTGGCCGGCCGACCGGATAAGAGGCGCCGGAACGCTGGAAGAGATCGAAACCCTGGCTAAGGAGTTACGGTAATGTTAGTTGATGGAAAAGTCGCCCTCGTCACCGGTGGGTCTCGGGGTATCGGGCGGCAGATCGTGGAGACCTTCCTCCAGAATGGGGCTATTGTCCACAGCTTCTCCCGCAGTGCCGGGGAAGACACTTCCCGCCTGCAGGATACCTACGGCAGTGACCACCTCGTGCACCATGCCGTAGACGTGGGGGATGAGGATGCCGTTGTCGCGGCGGTGAAGGCGGTGTACGAGCAATCCGGTCGCGTGGATGTCCTCGTGAACAACGCGGGAATCACGCGAGACGGTCTGATTATGCGCATGTCCTCGGAAGACTGGCGGGCGGTCATGGATGTAAACCTGGGGAGCGCCTTTTACACCAGCAAGGCGGTGACGCGGTCTATGATCAAGCAGCGCAGCGGTTCGGTGATCAATATTACCTCCGTGGTGGGGCTCATCGGAAATGCCGGACAGGCCAATTACGCCGCCAGTAAGGCGGGCCTCATCGGGCTCACCAAGAGTATGGCTCGGGAAGTGGCCGGCCGAAACGTCCGGGTGAATGCGATCGCCCCGGGTTTCATCGAGACGGAAATGACCGACCGCCTCAACGAAGAGCAGCGAGAGACGCTGCAAAGCCAGATCCCTATGGGTCGGATCGGATCCGCTGAAGAGATCGCCAAGGTCTGTGTTTTTCTTGCCTCCGACATGGCGTCGTACATCACCGGTGAGGTGATTACCGTCGGCGGTGGACTGGCAATGTAGGAGGAACGATGAAACGTGTTGTAATAACGGGAATGGGCGTTGTCAGCCCGGTGGGAAACGATGTGCCATCGTTCTGGCGAGCCCTCACCAACGGTGAGAGTGGAGCCGGTCCGATCACCCGCTTTGACGCCTCTGACCACGCCACGCGGTACGCCGCGGAGGTGAAGGACTTTGACCCCAAGACGCGGATCGATCGCCGGGACGTGCGCAAGATGGATCGGTTTTCGCAGTACTCCGTGTTTGCCGCCCGGGAGGCCTTTGAGCAGGCGGGGCTTCTGGATACCCAAGGGGTATACGACCCCGAGCGCTTCGGCGTGGTCCTGGGCGTCGGCATCGGCGGCTTCGAAACGATCGAGGAGTCGGTGCTTGCGGTTCATGAGAAGGGACCCAGTCGAGTCTCTCCCATGACGATCCCGAAGATGATCTCCAACATCGGCCCCGCCCACATCGCGATCAATCTCAACGCCCACGGCCCGGTGTATACGGTGACCACCGCGTGCGCCAGCGCCACCGACGCGATCGGTAACGCGATGCGCCACATCCGAGAGGGTCTGGCGGATATTATGATCGCCGGTGGCGCGGAAGCGCCTATCACTCCCCTGGGCATCGCCGGATTCAACGTGATCCAGGCGCTTACCAGCAACTACAACGACGACCCCGCCCGGGGGTCCCGGCCCTTCGATAAAGATCGGGACGGGTTTCTGATGGGCGAGGGAGCTGGTCTATTGGTCATGGAAAGCCTGGAACACGCCCAGGCTCGGGGGGCCACCATCCTCGCGGAGGTAGCGGGAAACGGCTTTACCAACGACGCCAATCACCTCACGGCACCCCACCCGGAGGGTCTGGGCGCCGCCAACGCGATGAAAATGGCGTTGCGCGATGCCGGGCTCCAGCCGGAAGATATCGACTACATCAATGCCCACGGTACCTCTACCCCAATCAATGATCCTACCGAGACGTTGGCGATCAAGAAGGCCTTTGGGGATCACGCGTACAAAATTCCCGTCTCTTCAACAAAATCGATGACCGGTCATTGCCTGGGTGCCGCCGGTGCGGTGGAGGCGGTGGCCAGTGTGCTCTCGATTCGGGACAACTACGTGCCGCCTACCATCAACTTGGACGAGCCCGGAGAAGGCTGTGACCTGGATTACGTTCCCCACACCGGCCGGCGGCAGAACGTGGGAGCGGTCATGAGCAACTCCCTGGGATTCGGCGGCCACAACGGCGTCCTGATCTTCCGACGATTTCAGCAGTAGCCGGGCGCGCCGGAACCCGCTCACACCGCGGGGCACCCCCGCCGGCGGTGCCTCTCCCCACACAAAAACGCCCTCCTCACCGTGGTGACCGCGGTGGGGAGGGCCGGTGCCGACTGAAGTCGGTGAGTTCAACCGAAGATCGGCTCAGCGCAGGCGCGCTCAGTCCTCTTCTACCTCAAACTCATCCTTTTCAGCTCCACAGACCGGACATACCCAGTCTTCCGGCAGATCCTCAAAAGCTGTTCCCGGCTCAATATCGCTGTCGGGGTCACCCTCTTCCGGATCGTAGATGTAGCCGCACATGTTGCAAACGTACTTCTTCATCGCTCTCTCCCTTACGGCCACTGCACATCAGTGAGCAGCGTCAGTTTGGTTTTACTTCGTTCGTCCTCCGGATTGAGATCCAGAGCACGTTGAAAACACTTAATTGCCTCGGTGTTGTTGTGCAGTCCGTACTGCACGGTACCGAGCATGTAATGAACTTCGGCGAAGTCCGGCGTTTCGTCAACCAGTTCTCCCAGAAGTTGCAGCGCTTCATCAAACTCTTTGTGTTTGATCTTCAGTTGCGCCAGGTAAAAGTTGGCGATCCGCGACTCCGGCGACGCCGAGTGAAACCCGTCGAACGCCTCCGCCGCAGCGTGGTCCTCCCCGAGAAACAGGTGAATGAGCCCCACGAAGTACTGCGCCATCGCGTGAGACTGGCTCCCCATGTTCACCACCGATTGAAACGCTTCCAGTGCTTGCTTGAGACGTCCCATCCGGTACAGACACACGCCGAGCTTGTAATAGGCATTACCGAACTCCGGGCGCGCCGCAATCGCTTCATTGTACCGGTCTACCGCGTCCTCCAGTTCTCCCCGGGAATACGCGATATTTCCGCGGAGCAGCTTGATAAACGATTCGCCGTGGTACTTCTCATCCAGCGCCGCAAAGGCGGCATCGGCTTCCGCCCATTGGCCCGATAGATATTTCCCCATCGCATCAATGTAATGTTCGTCTTGGTTGTAACCTTGCATGGGTAGCTCCTTCCGTGGCTGCTTTCTCAGTGTAACCATCGATCAGCACCGAATCAAGCAAAAGGTTGCCTCCATCCGGCGACGCCGCTATTCCGTCTCCACCAGCACCTGGGGATACGTACCTTCCCGTGCCGGGATCAGGTGCAGCCGTACCCGCCTGGGACTGTTCATCTTCTCCACCGCCCGGGTACTCAGCTCGATCGAACCGAGGGTGCATTCGTTCTTCTGGTAGATGTTACCATACACGCCCTCCGTTGAGCGTCCCTCCCAGCCGGCGGGACTCATGCCGTAGTAGATCTCCACGGTAGCATCGGTCATCATCAAGCCGAGGTCAAATCCATCATTCGGGTTGATCACGATCTTCTTCTCCGGAAAGGATAGATCCGCCAGTACTTTCAGAAAACCGGTCTCTTTACTGTTCATAACACCTCCATCGTGGGTCGTGAGTCCTGAGTCGTGAGTCGTGAGTTATAGCATTTTCATGCTGCCGCGATAGGCGGCAACATCCATGACGAGAATTACCGCTCCCTGCTTCTTGTCCAGGTCTCCGGTGATATCCTCGATTCCGTTCATCAGATCGTCCACGTGTTCCTCAGGAACCATGGCGAAGATCGTCTTGCTGTGCCGTTTGCTTTCGTTCATGAAGCCGATGAAATCCGCAAAGAGCGGCACATTGGAGATATACTGCCCCATTCCGGCAGACTCCATGATCGTGGCCCCCTCGATTCCCTCTTCAATGAAGAGTTCCAGAATCCGATAGAGGTATTCCTCGACGTAGAGGTTTATCATCACCAGCTTCATCACCCGCGTGCCGGAGCCCACGGAGCGCTCTTCCTGGGTGTTGCGCAAAAACGCCTCGAAGAGCGCCGTCTCGCTCCGCGCCGCCAACAGCTCCCGTTTGAGATCGGTGTGACTCAGCGCCCGGGAGACGAATGCAAGGATCTTCAGGTGATCGGTAACGTCTTCGGGAGGGCCAAAAATCACGAAAAACAGCTTCACCCTTTTCTTGTCCAGCGCCTCAAAGTCTACACCTTTCGGCGCGCTCATAATAAACAGGAGGAACTGCTCCATACCGGGAATACGGGCATGCGGAATGGCGATCTCATTGCCGAACGCCGTTGACCCTTGCGCTTCCCGGTCTGCAATGGCGGTACGAATCGTCTCCGCGGCGATCCCCGACGCTGCTTCGCCCTGAACAGCCAGCTCCGCCAACCGATTGATCACCTCTTCTTTGCTCTTGGCGTGGATGTCCACGCGGCAGCTACGTTTGTCGAGAATCTCGTACAGGTTCATGCGCGTTCCTCTCCCATGTCATTCATCTCGCATTTCGTTCCCACGGATAATCGCCATGCGGGACAAGGGTGGGCCGATGAGTTCATTTACAAATACCGACAGAAGAATAATGTTTACCATCATACCAATAACGGACTGGTATTCCGGTGGTAGCGCTCCCATCGCCGGCGAAGCCTCTATGAGCAGTACCAACCCGATCGCCACGCCCGCCTGGGGCAGCATGCAAATACCCAGATTGTTGCGAATCGCCATGCTGGTACCGGCGATGCGACATCCAGCCCACACGCCCCCATACTTACCGGCCGCCCGAGCCAGGATATACGCACCGCCGAGCAGCAAAATCTGAGGATCCGTGAGCACCTCCGGCCGGAGCTCCGTCCCGGCGATTACGAAAAACAGCGCATAGATCGGCGGCGTCAACGGCTTGAGAATACGAAATACCCGGTGATTCTCCGGCGAGAGATTGATGATAAGCGCCCCGGCGGTCATGTTGGTGAGCAGCGGTGAAAGCTTGAACACCACCGCCAGCGCCGTTGCCATGAACAGGACTCCCAGCGTCGTAATGAGAATCTCGTTCTGGTTCTGCCGGTGCCACGCCAGGAGATGAATCATAGCCCCGGTGCCGACGCCCAGAAGAATGGAAAATCCCACCTCCCCGAGGGCGTGCAGGACGATTGTCACCGTGCCGTGCGCCGCCACCTCCGCGGCCCCCGTGTCGGCCAGAATGCTTGCCGCCAGGGCGAAAACCACGCCGAAGAGAATCACCGCCCCGGCGTCATCCAGGGCCACCACGCCGTACAGATAGTCCACAAATTTGCCTTGGGCCCGCAGACTCTGGACGATCGCCACCGTTGCAGCCGGCGCGGTAGCGGACGCGATCGCCCCCAGAAGCAGCGCAAAGGGGATCGGCAACGAAAGGAGCGCCAGCACCGCCGAAACGATAATAAACGTGGCGAACAGTTGCACGAGGGTAATAATCACGATCGCAGCGCCCAGTCGCTTCAGCTTTACCCAGTAAAACTCACCCCCGATCGTCAGGGCGATCAGTCCCAGGGCCACCTCCGTAACCAGGCCAAGACCCTCACCCATATGGGGCGGAATGACACCCAGCGCCGACTCCCCCACCAGGAGCCCGGCAATGATATAGCCGGTAATCTCGGGCAGGCCCACGCGGTTGACGAGTTTTCCCACCAGATACCCCAGAAGGAGCAGAATTCCCAACGAGAAGAGCGCGTGTTGTGCGAGGAGTTCTCGAAGTGCTTCCACCACCCCACTATAGGGGACGATCAATGCCGGGGCAACGGGGAGGCGGAGGAAAGATCGAACTCACGGTTGCGGCAGGCGTCTTCGGGCAACCGGCCGGAAAAAACCGCCCGCGGGGCTGAGATTGCCCTCCCCAAATTCCCGACTGTGATGCTATACTTTCGCCAATGGAACCATCGATCATATATACTCGTGTAGATGAAGCTCCGGCGCTGGCGACCTACTCGTTGCTGCCGGTCATTAAAACCTTCGTTGATGCCGCCGGCGTGACCGTAGAGACCCGGGATATCTCCCTCGCCGGGCGAATACTGGCGGCGTTCCCCGACTATCTCCAGCCGGAGCAACGCGTCTCGGATGATCTCGCCGAGTTGGGCCGGCTGGTGCATCAACCTGAGGCCAACATCATCAAGCTTCCCAATATCAGCGCCTCACTGCCACAGTTGCGCGCCGCGATCGCGGAGCTCCAGCAGCAGGGCTACGCCGTTCCCGACTACCCGGAAGACCCCAAAACCGCTGAGGCGGTGGAAATTCGCGGGCGGTATGACACGATCAAAGGAAGCGCGGTGAACCCCGTACTCCGAGAGGGCAACTCCGACCGCCGCGCCGCGCGATCGGTAAAACAGTTCGCCCGCACCTACCCGCACTCGATGGGAGCGTGGCGCCCCGATTCGGCGTCTCACGTCTCCAGCATGGCCGAGGGAGACTATTTCGGGAGCGAGCAGTCCGTTACCGTATCCCGGGGCACCACCGCCGCCATACGCTTCGTTCCTGCCGCCGCTGAAGGGGCGGCAACGGAGACGCTCCGGGAGGGAATCACCCTGGATGATGGAGAGGTCATCGATGCGGCGGTACTGCGCCGGGACGCGCTGCGTGCCTTTATCGCCCGCGAGATCGATGATGCCAAGCGGCGGGGCGTTCTCTTTTCGGTACACCTGAAAGCCACCATGATGAAAGTCTCCGATCCGATTATCTTCGGTCACGTGGTGTCGGTGTTCTTTCAGGACGTCTTTGAGAAACACGCCGAGACGTTTTCGCGGCTCAAGGTGAGTCCCAACAACGGTCTTGGTGATCTCTACGCCCGCATCCAGGAGCTTCCGGAGGCTGAGCGTCGGGAGATCGAGACAGATATCGATGCCGCTTTTGCCGCCGGGCCGGACGTGTTCATGGTGGACTCGGATCGGGGAATTTCCAATTTCCACGTTCCCAGCGATGTGATTATCGATAATTCCCTCCCATCGGCGATCCGCAGTTCGGGACAGACCTGGGGGTCTGATGGAAAACAGCATGATACGAAGTTCGTCATTCCCGATCGCTCCTACGCCTCCGTCTACCAGACGGTGATAGACGATTGCAAACGCCACGGCGCCTACGATCCCACCACGATCGGATCGGTATCAAACGTGGGCCTTATGGCCAAGAAGGCGGAGGAGTACGGCTCCCACGACAAGACCTTTGAGATGCCCGCCGCGGGAACGGTGGAGGTGGTAGACGCGGAGGGTACCGTTCTGCTCACGCAACAGGTGGCGGAGGGTGACATCTTTCGTATGTGTCAGGTGAAGGACGTGGCGGTGAAGGATTGGGTCAAGTTGGCGGTGAACCGCGCCCGGGATACCGGCGCTCCGGCGGTGTTTTGGCTGGACAGCGACCGCGCTCATGACCGGGAGCTCATTCGGAAAGTGGAGACGTATTTGCCTGAGCACGACACGGAGGGACTCGAGATCAGCGTCATGGCGCCGGCGGAGGCCACGCAGTACAGTGTGGACCGGATGCGCGCCGGGTACGACACGATTTCGGTGACCGGAAACGTACTCAGGGACTATCTCACCGACCTCTTCCCGATTATCGAGCTGGGAACCAGCGCCAAGATGCTCTCGATCGTTCCGCTTATCAACGGGGGCGGACTCTTTGAGACGGGAGCCGGCGGCTCGGCGCCGAAGCACGTTCAGCAATTCGTGAAAGAAGGCCACCTCCGGTGGGACTCCCTCGGGGAGTTTCTCGCCCTGGCGGTGTCCCTCGAGCATCTCGCCAAGACGTTTGACAACCGGGGAGCGCAGCTTCTGGCGGAGACGCTGGACGAGGCCACCGGCGAGCTTCTGCAGGCGGGCAAATCGCCCTCCCGGAAGGTCAAGGAGGAGGACAACCGGGGAAGTCA